>DATEHX010000090.1:0-9390 GCA_035279345.1 Pyrinomonadaceae bacterium
GTGTTTAGCGGTGGCGAGGCGTTGCCGGAAAGTTTGCAGGAAAGATTCTACGAGCGGGTGAGTGGGGCGGAGTTGATCAACCTGTATGGGCCGACGGAAGCGTCGATCGATGCGAGTTACTGTCCGTGTGAGCGCGGGCGGAAACGAAACAAAGTGCTGATCGGGAAGCCGATCGACAACATGAAGTTGTACCTGCTGGACGAGCAGCAGCAGCCGGTGCCGGTGGGAACGGCGGGAGAGTTGTACATCGGCGGGATCGGACTGGCGCGTGGTTATTGGGGCCGTCCGGAATTGACGGCCGAACGGTTCGTACCGAACGGATTCAGCAGTGAAGCCGGTGCGCGATTGTACCGGACGGGCGATCTGGTCCGTTATCTGAGTGACGGGAACATTGAATACCTGGGCCGGTTGGACCATCAGGTGAAGCTGCGCGGCTTCCGCATCGAACTCGGCGAGATCGAAGCGGTATTGCGCAGGCAATACGGTGTTCGCGACGTCGTCGTTCAGGCGCGCGAGCGCGACGGGGGAGAGAAACGACTGGTGGCGTATGTAGTTACCGCGAATGAGGATGAAGCGGGACCAACACCCGAGAAGCTGCAGCAGGCGCTGCGCGACAAACTTCCTGACTACATGGTGCCGCGCGCGTTTGTCATGCTGGAGCAACTGCCGCTACTCCCCAATGGCAAAGTAAATCTGCGTGCACTGCCCGATCCTGAAACTGCCTGGACCAATGAGATAGATAATTACGTCGCACCGCGAACACCGATAGAAGAGATCGTCGCGGACATTTGGGGCAACGCACTTCGAGTCAACAGGGTTAGCATCTATGACAACCTTTTCGACCTGGGCGCCCACTCGCTTTTGGCTACACAGGTCGTCTCTCGCCTAAGGCAAGTATTTCAAATCGACATTCCGCTCCGAATGTTGTTTGACGAACCGACCATTTACGGGCTTAGCCGCAGCATCGGGTTGGCCCGCACCATGACGCCCAGCTTGCTGACTAAACCCATGAAAGCTGTTTCGCGCGATTCCGCGTTACCGCTTTCGTTTTCGCAGCAGCGACTCTGGTTCCTGGACCAGTTGGAAGCGGGTACCGCGGCTTATAACGTCGCGTCCGCAATTCGTCTTACGGGTAACTTGAATGTCGACGCGCTCCGGCAAAGCTTTGACAAGCTCTTGTGTCGTCATGAAGCTTTGCGTACAACCTTCACTACGAGCAACGGAATTCCGGTGCAGGTAATTGGACCACCGCAACCGGCGGACTTGACGATCGTGGACTTGCAGGATCTTTTCGATGCGGAAAGCGAGTCTCAACTACGCCGGCTTATGGAAGAGGAAGTCGAAAAACCTTTCGATCTCAGCCGCGGGCCGTTATTGCGTGTATTGCTACTGCGATTGCGTCCGAATGAGTATGTAGCGCTGCTGACGATGCACCACATCGTCTCGGATGGCTGGTCGTTGGGTGTTCTGGTCCGTGAACTTTCCGCGCTCTACCAGGAGTTCTCCGGTGCGGAGTCTTCACCGCTTCCCGAGCTTCCCGTGCAGTACGCTGATTATGCAGCGTGGCAGCGGGAGTGGTTGCAGGGAGAAGTGCTGGAGGCGCAACTCGATTATTGGAAACAACACCTGGCGGATGCGCCGGCTATCGTCGAGTTGCCGGTGGACCAGCCTCGTCCCGTGGTCCAAACCTACCGGGGCGAGAATTATCAATCGAAAATCGACGGCGCCACTACCTCCGCGCTTCGTGATTTGAGCCGGCGTGAAGGTGCGTCTCTGTTCATGACACTGCTGGCGGCGTTCAAAGTCTTGCTGGTTCACGACACCGGGCTGGAGCACATCGTGGTTGGAACGGACGTAGCAAACCGCAACCGGCAGGAGATTGAGGGACTGATCGGGTACTTTGCCAATCAGCTTGTCCTGCACACTGATCTGTCAGGGAATCCGGCGTTTCGTGAACTGTTGTCCCAGGTGCGTGAGGTGACGCTTGGTGCTTATGCTCACCAGGACATTCCGTTTGAGAGGTTGGTAGAAGAACTTAAACCGGAACGCGACTGGAGCCGAACACCGCTGTTCCAGTTGAAGGTGGTTATGCAGAATGCGCCGCTGCCGGTGATGGAATTGCCGGGGCTGCAACTCTCGGCGGAGGAACTTGGCGGCGGCACCGCAAAGTTCGATCTAACGCTATTCATGGAGGATACGCCGCAAGGTGTGAGTTGTACGTGGCAATACAACACGGATTTATTCAAACCGCGCACGATCGAACGGGTGGCGATGCAGTTCGAACAGGTTCTGCAACAGGTCGTCCGCGAGCCTGCGTCACATCTGCGTGACCTCTGCGAGACGCTGGAGCAACGCGATAGAGAGGGCCGGGTGGACGAGAAGAAGAAGCTCGGGACCGCGAACTTCCAGAGGTTCAAATCTATCAAGCCGCAAGTGGCCAAAGTATTTTGAGTGGTGGCCGTCTGGTGAAAGAACGAGGCAACAAGATGTCAACGCAAAAAGCTCTCGCCCAGGAAGACGTTCGTGAAGAAAGCCGCCAAACGTTTCAACTAACTTCGAATGCGAGGGTCGAAGTGTTGAATGTGAATAGCGCGGTAATCATTCAAACTTCAGATTCGGACGTCGTGGAAGTCGAGATTGTTCGTCAGGCAACGCGTCAAAAAGATCTGAAATATCATCGAGTGAACGTTGAGCACGCGCCGGACAGTCTCATCGTTCAGGGAAAAGAAGATCGGGCGGCGCATAAACGCCGAATCAAGGTTCGGCAACAAGTGAGACTAAAAATTCCGCGCCAGGCTAGTCTATTACTGAGAGGTATCGGTGGACCAGTGCAGATAGGTGAGCTGGAAGGTCCGGTGAGAGTCGAGCAGGTTTCAGGTCCGGTTGAGATCGGACCGGTTGCGGGAGCGCTGGCAGTTGCTGGCGCCGCCGGCGACTTGCGAGCCACCGTACGCCACATGGACCAGGGTGGAATTCAAATCAGTAACATCGGCGGGCGTGTTGAAATGCGTTTCGCTGAAGCCCTGGATGCCGAACTGACGGCTAAGAGTATCGGGGGCGGTATTAACATCAACCTCCCGAACGTGGAGACGTACGATCAAGACCCCGCGGTGAGTATGAGCACGCGTATTGGGACGGGCGGCTCACCGATCTCGATCCTCAAGGTGAGCGGCGCAGTGCAGCTCGCGCTTGGTTTATGAGGGTCTATCGTGATTTCGATTATAGGTCCTATACGCTGTTCCTCATCTTGACACCTCATCGTGTGCCGTGATACCTCAAACGCACCTTGGTCCGTTACGCAATCATTCTGCTCGCGCTTATAACCGCTACTACTCTGCCTGTCGCAGTGAACTCCCGTGAGGGTTTCTCGCCCGCTAACACGAGCAGGCTTAAACCTCTGGAAGCACAACTGCTGCAAACCATACGTCCCGAAAACTGCCGCAGCCAACACCGCATCTTCACCGCGCAGCCACACATGGCAGGATCAGTGCGCAATTACGAACTCGCGCAGCATGTTGCCAGGCAGTGGAAAGAATATGGACTCGAAGATGTGGAACTCATCGAGCACCCCGTTTACCTGCCCTGGCCCATCCGCTATGAAGCAACACTCGTAAGTTCAAACCAAAAGCTCTCGCTAAAAGAAGACCCAATCCCCCAGGATAAAGATTCTTACAACAAAGACGTCGGCATACCTTACTGTGCCTACTCCGCGGATATCGACGTGACCGCGCCGGTGGTCTATGTCAATAGTGGTAATCCCGAAGACTACGATTTGCTTGCACAACGAGGCGTTGACGTGCGTGGCAAGATTGCTTTAGCGCGTTACTCGATGCCTTACAGCTACCGCGGGTTCAAGGCTTTGACGGCGCAGCGTCGTGGAGTAGCGGCGTTACTCCTCTACTCCGATCCTGCTGATGATGGATACAAGAAGGGCGATGTATATCCATGGGGTCCGTGGGGTCCGGAGAGTCATCTGCAACGGGGCGGAATCGTTTACGACTTCAACTTGCCCGGCGATCCACGTACACCGGGCTGGGCTTCAGTTCCGGGAGGCCGTTTTCTTCCGGCTGAATCAGCCGTGTCGATGCCCACCGTTGCCGCCGCGCCGATGTCGTACAAAGACGCTCGGCTTCTTCTGGAGAAAATGAGCGGACCTGCTGTGCCGGCTGAATGGCAGGGAGGATTGCCGTTCACCTATCGTCTTGGTCCAACATCAGACAAGCTCCACCTCGTCATCCAGAATGACAAGAAAGTGCGCTCGATCTGGAACGTCGTCGGTCGCTTACGTGGCGCCGAACGACCGAATGAGTGGGTGATTCTGGGAAACCATCGCGATGCCTGGGTGTTCGGCGGTGTCGATCCGAGCAGCGGCAGTGCGACGCTAATGGAAACGGCGCGGGCATTTGGCGAACTCAAACGAAACGGCTGGAAGCCGCGACGCACACTGATTTTTGCGTCGTGGGATGCGGAAGAATTTACTCTGACAGGAAGCACTGAATGGGGCGAGTTGGAGGCCGAACGGCTTGAGGCGGGAGCGCTTGCGTATCTGAATGTTGACAGTTCGGCTTCAGGAAGTAACTTCACGGCCGCGTCGGTACCGGCGCTGGCTGACTTCCTGCGTGAGGTCGCGAAAGATGTTCCTGATCCGAGCGGCGGATCGGTTTACGACGCGTGGCTGCGCCAAACCAAGGATGCTAAAGAACCCGAGGTAACAACACGGCTCGGCTCTGGTTCGGATTACACAGTCTTTCTTAACTTCCTCGGTCTGCCGGTTGCCGATCTCACCTTTGATGGACCATACGGCGTCTATCACTCCATTTACGATAGCTTCACCTGGGTCGATCGCGTCGGCGATCCCGGCTACTACTATCACGCGGCGATGGGAAGATACTGGGCGGTCGCGGCCCTGCGACTCTCGGAATGCGATTATGTGCCGTTGGACTACGCCGCTTATGCGCAAGAGGTGCAGAGTTATCTCGATGAAACCGAACAGCTCGCGCGCCGGCTAAAAGTCGATGTTGATTTCGGTGGGGTTCGTGACGCGGCTAAGGTCTGGGAGAAAAACAGTCGTATGGCGCTCGAAGCTGCGCGCAAAGCTGTCGCGGCAGGCGACATGGCTCGTGTTGAGCGCGTGCATAGTGGATTGATGAAAGTTGAACGCGCTCTACTCGATCCGGACGGCCTTGTTGGTCGTCCGTGGTTCAAGCATTTAATCTACGCCCCTCGGCCCACTTATAAAGCGTTGGTCCTACCCGGACTCACAGAAGCGATCGAGGCCCGCGACCAGCCGCGCGCGAAGTTGGAAGTTGAGCGTCTCACCCGCGCTCTCAAACGCGCGGCGTCGGCAATCGAGTCTTTGACAAGATTTGCGGAATAAACAAGATGGGTAATTTCCTGAGGCAATCTTGTTAATTCTGTTAATCTTATCGACTTTTGGCAAAGCTAGTTCAAATCAATTATCACCTCATAAAGAAACTGTAGCGCGAAACCGAGATTTTCTACTGAGACACGTTCATCGTCGCCATGCGAGCGTTCGAGTTCGTTATCGTCCAACTTGAAAGGCTCAAAACCGTAAGCGGTGATACCGAGCGGCCGAAACTTCGCGCTGTCAGTCGAGCTTGTAAGCATGGTCGGGATCACCGGCACACCCGGATCACGCCGTGCGGCAACTTTGCGAATAGCCTGCATCAGGGCGGTATCGGCGCTGGATCCTGTAGGCGTCGACGCTTCGAGGGTTTCGATTTCCAACGACGGATCGTCGAGCACCTTCCGTAACGTCGCGATGAAGCCCGCAGGTGTTTCGCCAGGAAGAAGACGGGCATCAATTTGCGCCCAGGCCGCTCCGGGAATCACGTTGACTTTATCGCTGCCTTGCAGACCGGTGATCGTAAACGTGTTTCTCACCTCCGCGTTGAGAGTGCTGTCGTTTAGTAATCTCTTGCGTACGCTCCGGTTCTTGAGTGCTCGCTCCAGGTTAGCGTAGGCGTTTCTTAGCACGGGGTCAGTTTGTTGCTGAGCGCGCAGGCGGTAGCTTTCCGCGACCGCTGGCGAAACTTGAATCGGAGTCTCCCATTTTCGCAGCCGCTCGAGTGCTCCAAGCAAACGCTCAACCGAGGAATTAGCCAACGGGATTGAACCGTGTCCGGCCGGGCCTTTGGCAATGATCCTCAGCCAAAGCGCTGCCTTTTCCATCACGTCGACGCCGTACTGCACGACCTTTCCATCCTTTACATAAACGACATCGCCTTCGTTCAAGAGAAACTCCGCGCCGCGGATCAGCTCGGGATACTTTTCTACGATCGCGGTGGCGCCCGTCC
Source organism: Pyrinomonadaceae bacterium (assembly GCA_035279345.1). Classification (GTDB taxonomy): domain Bacteria; phylum Acidobacteriota; class Blastocatellia; order Pyrinomonadales; family Pyrinomonadaceae; genus PSRF01. The sequence goes on from DATEHX010000090.1 coordinate 6,318, forward strand.
CGCCTGCCTCTTCGTCCGCCACCGCCAACAGGATCAGATCGCGTTTCAGTGGAATATTGAGCCGCTTGAGGACGCGCATTAGCATCGCATGAACTGTAGCGGTGCCTTTCATGTCAATTGCGCCGCGCCCGTAGATGAAGCCATCGCGTAGTTCGCCACTGAATGGCGGTATGGTCCAACGTTGCGGTTCCGCCATTACCACATCAGTGTGACTGAGCAGGATCAGCGGACGGCGGCTGCCATCGCCTTTGATCCGAGCGTAAAGATTCGCACGTCCCGGCGCGACCTCTAACAATCGAGTTTCGATCCCCTCCGACTCAAGCAGTTTTTGCAGATATAACGCCGCGGCACGCTCGTTACCCGGCGGGTTGGTAGTGTCGATTCTGATCAGTTCCTGAAGTAGCTGAACTGCTTCAGCGCGGACTTTGGTCCAGTCGATCTCCGCGGCGTGACAGGTAGGACCAGCCAGCAGCAAGACCACCACAAGAAAGGAAAGCCGAATGTACATATCCACAGATTAATAGAATCCGTGTAATCTGTGTAATCTGTGGCCGAGCAAACCAAAATCATGGCGATGGATGAAGCCATACGCCGGTTTGTGCACGATGGTGATGTGATTGTCATTGAAGGATTCACACACCTGATCTGTTTTGCTGCCGCGCACGAAATCATTCGTCAACGGCGACGCGATCTCACCCTTTGCCGCCTCACGCCTGATGTTATTTACGATCAATTAATCGGAGCCGGTTGCGCACGACGGCTCATATTTAGTTGGGCGGGAAACCCGGGCGCTGGTCCACTTTATGCTCTGCGCAGAGCTGTCGAGCAGGGCATTCCCAATTCAATCGAACTCGAAGAATACTCGCACTTCGGTATGGCCGCCCGCTTGACTGCCGGCGCGGCGAAGTTGCCTTTCTATCCGTTGCGCAACTACATGGGTAGCGATCTACCTCGCGTCAATCCGTTGATCAAGACAATCGTTTGTCCGTTCACGGGAGAAGAACTGGCAGCAGTGCCGGCGTTGAATCCCGACACGGCGATCGTTCATGTTCAACGCGCCGACGAGAATGGCAACGCGCAAATTTGGGGACTGATCGGTGTTCAGAAGGAAGCGGCATTTGCTTCACGCAACACGATCGTAGTCGCCGAAGAGATTGTTTCGGAAGATGTCATTCGTTCCGATCCGAATCGAACGTTGATACCGGGACTGATTGTCAGCGCCGTGGTGCACGAACCGTTTGGCTGTCACCCGTCCTACGCGCAAGGTTTTTACGATCGCGACAACGACTTTTATGTTCGCTGGCGGGAAGTTTCGCAAAACGAAGAGTTGTTCAATAGATACCTGGAAGAGTGGGTATACGGTGTGCGCGATCGCGGCGAATACGTCAAACGCATGGGTGCTGAGATGGATCGGTTGAAAGCTAAGCCGCATTACTGTGAGCCGGTCAACTATGGCTACTGATGGACCACAATTCAGTCTGAAGGAGTTGATGGTCTGCCAGGCGGCACGTCAGCTTCGTGATGGCGAGGTTGTTTTTGTCGGGATCGGACTACCTAACCTGGCGTGTAACCTGGCCCGCCGTCTGCACGCGCCGAAACTCGTGCTCATCTACGAATCAGGCGCGGTTGGAGCCGACCCGAAACGTTTGCCGATTTCGATCGGCGATCCATCGCTCGTTACCAATTCGCTTGGCGTCTTTTCGATGTTTGATGTGTTCAGCTTTTATCTGCAACACGGACTCATCGATGTCGGATTTTTGCAGGGCGTTCAGATCGACCGCTTCGGTAATCTCAACACAACTGTCATCGGAGATTATCAGCATCCGAAAGTGCGTTTACCTGGTAGTGGGGGCGCGTGTGAGATTGCTATTCACGCGAAGCGAGTATTCGTTATCGCGCCGCAAAGCAAACGCTCATTTCCCGAACGCGTTGACTTCATTACGTCTCCCGGTTTTATCGACGGACCTGAAGGCCGGCAGAAGCTGGGCCTGCCGGGAGATGGTCCAGCAATGGTGATTACGAATTTGGGATGCTATGGATTCTCTGACGGCGAGATGGTGCTCACTTCACTGCATCCGGGATGCACCATTGAACAAGTAATAGAGAACACCGGTTGGGACGTACGCATTTCACCGCAACTGACAACTACCGAAGTTCCCAGCGAAGAAGAGTTGCATATCATCCGCGAGGACCTGGATCCGTCGCACTTGTTTGTCTAGTGAACCAATTCAGTCAGTCAATCTTCTGTCGCGCTAAAACTCGCGCTTTGCGTGATCGAATGCGCCTCCAGCTTCTAAACGTCAATATCTCGATGAAGATGTTTGGCGCCAACTTGGCCCGTTTCACTACCGCACGGAGATCCGGCATCACGCCAATATGGCCGGCAACATTTACACCCTGGGCGGTACCTGTTTTTTTATATGACAGCATTTCGCGCATTTCGGATGGCGAGAGTAGTGAACTCTTTTTGGCGAAATGAAGTCCTTGCACTAAGAGTGCGCAGCCCGCGATGATTGCCGCGGCGCCGCTCGTGCCGCCAAAGTCGTCCGTATAGCTGGTGTTCCCCGAACCACCGAGATTGCCTTTGCCGCATGTTACGATACTATCGCCCCAGGCATAACAGTCGATCCTCGAACCGAAGTTCGAACCACCAATTTTCCAAATAGATCTCTCGTGCGGAACGTATGACGTTCCGGCTCCTACCAGAATTGCCCCCGAATCGTTTTCCTGAAATATTGAGGTGTTCCGATTCAAGCGCAGTATCCCCTTCGAATCGATCCACGAGTCGAGATTCTGGCTTCCATTGCCGGCCGTTTCGACCACGATCACCCCGCTGGCAACGGCGAGCCGGATCGCAATCAAGACTGTATCGTCCGTTTCCGGAGGAAGCATGAGGACCCCGAGTTGAGCCTCGATCAGCAAGACGTTAGGTAGCGGTGGTGTGGTAATCGCTTTCGTTATCGCTTCAGCTATGTACGACGCCGTCGGATTCTGCTTACGCCACTGTGAAACTAAACGAACTGTCGCTACTTCCGGAGCAACACCGACAATTCCAACCGCATTGTCAACGCCC
>DATEHX010000091.1:0-4264 GCA_035279345.1 Pyrinomonadaceae bacterium
CGGATGTGAGGCGGGGCTCCGCCCCGCCGGTTGGGTGGTGAGGCAATGGGCTTGGCCCCTGGTTCGGGCTAAGCCCCCAAAGATCATGGGCCAAAGGCCATACGAGGGGCCAAGCCCAACCTCTTTCTTGAACATAACGGCGGGGCAGAGACCCCGCCTCACATCCGGCGGCGAAGCCGTTAAGCACTTTTCGGGCAAAGCCGCTTGAACTCAAAACGGGTCTGGCTTTAAAGTTGTGTCGCTCTGGCCCAGTTCAACACTGAGTGACACAACGAGGGCCCGGTCGAAAGGCATCCTAGCGCCATGCTGCCACCGCCGCAAAAAAGTCCGTCGAAAAAGGGAAGAGGCTTTATGTACAGGCTTACCACACGCCAAGTCTTATTAATCGCTCTTATTTCAGGGTTGTTTGCCGCCGGAATCGTTACGCTTGTCGATCGTATCAACAATCGTTTTCAGTCTTCCCAGGCTGCGTTCTCAGAAACTCCGCCGGCGGGAATCACCGATCCCTCGACCTCAACTGACGAACAGAACAACATCGAAGTCTATCGCACGCTCAGCCCGGGCGTCGTCTTCATTCATTCAACTTCATACGCCCGCGACTTTTTCGGTTACGTCGAACAACAGGAAGGATCCGGCTCCGGTTCGATTTTGGACCAGGATGGAAACATCCTCACGAACTATCACGTGATCGAAGGCGCGCAAAAGCTTTCCGTCAGTCTTGGTGGCAAGAAAGACTATCCCGCGGAAGTCGTTGGCGGCGATCCAGACACGGACCTCGCAGTGATTCGTTTAACTGAAAAGCCTGCCGGAGCGCTGACCGTGATTCCGTTGGGTGATTCCGAAAAACTGGTCGTTGGGCAAAAAGTCCTCGCGATCGGAAATCCGTTTGGTTTGGACCGCACGTTAACGACCGGCGTTATCAGCGGTCTGCAACGGCCGATTCGCGCGCGTAACAATCGTCTCATCGAAGGCGCGATTCAAACCGACGCGTCCATCAATCCCGGTAACTCGGGTGGACCACTACTCGACTCGCGCGGCCGTATGATCGGAATCAACTCGCAGATACTTTCGCCCTCAGGCAGCTCGGCCGGTGTCGGCTTTGCTGTTCCCGCCGGAATTGCGAAACGCGTCGTGCCGCAGATCATAAAATTCGGTTCGGTAAGACGTCCAAAACTCGGCATCAGTACTCGCGACGTTTCGGCGTTTCGCAATCAGGTTGATCTTCCTGTTGCTGACGGCGTGCTGATCATTCAGGTCGCACGCGGCAGTGGCGCCGCCACAGCGGGACTGCGCGGAATGGCGGCAACCGAGATGGGCGATTACGAATTGGGTGATATTATTGTCGGCATCGACAACGACAAGGTGGGAAACTCAGACGATCTGTTCCGCGTCCTCGACAAACATCAGATCGGCGAAGTCGTGCAAGTGCAGATTTGGCGCAACGGGCGGAGGATGTCCGTTCCGGTGCGGTTGATGGAATCGAGCAATAGCGCGAGATAAGCAATCAGTTATGAACACCAGGCGATTTATGCACCAGGTGACTTATGCACCAGACAGCCCACTTCTTCAACGTGGGTTACGGCTGGCTATGTAAACACTGTAGTTCGGCGGCTGCTGAGCGAAAGCAGCAGGACCGGCATAACCACGCCGTTCATCACCCACAACCTTTGGCGTTCGCCAAGTGGACAGACGAATCCCGCAGCGGTTTGATATGTCCCCGCTGCGGGATCGAAGAACACTTTAGGCGAAGCTTCTAATCGGCCCCGTCCGTTAAACGTGTCTATCCGTGGCCGAACTCTTCTTTGTAATCACGCAAGCTGCGCGTGATCACGTCCAGCGCCTCCGTGCGATCGTAAACGTGCGTGATCTCCACCTTCTTCGGCTCGTCACCCGGAAGTTGTTTGTAACTCAGAAAGTAGTGCTGCAAACGATCGATTAGCCCCTGCGGCACGTCATCAATCTCGAGCATGCGCCCGTAAGCGAGATCGTCTTCAAGCACGGCGATGATTTTGTCGTCAGCCTGGCGGCGATCGATCATCCTCAACCCGCCAATCGGACGCGCGCGTAGAAAGAATCCGCCATGAACAAAAGTCTTCTCGGATAACACGCAGATATCCATCGGATCTTTGTCGCCTTCGATGCCGGACTGGCCGGTGCGCCGTTCGACCAACTCGGCCACTTCGGGCCCGCAATAAGTCTGCGGAATGAACCCGTAAAGCGTCGGGCACATCGACGAGAAACGCTGCGGGCGATCGACCTTCAAGTGGCCCGACAACTTATCCAGCTCGTATTTCACCGGGTCGGTCGGAACGATCTCGATGTAAGCGTTGAGCGATTCCGGAGTTCTTGCTCCCGGACTCACGCCATGCCACGGATGCGCTTGAAAGAGTTGTTTCTCCATGGATCTTAATTTCCTCTCTGTGCAGCCTCTGTGTCCTCTGTGTCTCTGTGGTTTATGAATACGCTGGGAAAACCACCACGGAGACACAGAGAGCACCGAGGCTGCACAGAGAAACCGAAACTCGGAACATTCCGGCTTCCGATGATAGAATGCCGCAAGCCTCGACACCAAACTTCGCCATGGCTGCCCGCGCTGAAATCGTTGCCAAACCTATCGCCAATGCAATCTCTTTGCGCTGGATTATCGGCGCGCGTGACGATCTCGTTTGGTTTATCGGTTCCGTGGTTTCGAGTTATTTGCTGCTCGTGCTTTACGTGAGCGGGCTAGTCCCACTCGTCCCGATGGTGGCGCTTTGGGCCATACTGATCGACGCGCCGCACGTCTTCGGAACTTTCTCTCGCACGTATTTCGATCGTAGTGAACGACAGAGCCGAGCCCGGTTGCTTTGGGGTTCGCTGCTGTTCTTTGCGATCGGACCCGTGCTGGTGCTCACGGGCGCCGGGTTTGTCTTTTTCTTTGTGGCAGCGCTGTGGGCTTACTACCACCTCGTGAAGCAGCACTACGGTTTCATGGTGCTTTACAAAAAGAAGAATGGCGACCTCGCGCGTATTGATAACGCGCTCGATCGGTTGTTGCTGCTGTTTGCTTTCAATTATCCATTCGTCGAGTTTATCGCGCGCGATCCGGAGGCGATGGCACGTGTGCCGGCTGTGTTACACGGCGGCGTGAACGGTCTCTCGAAAATACTACTCGCGGGTACGATTCTTTTGTTCGTTCTCTGGCTGGGACGGCAGGTGCAACGCGCGATCACTGGTGAGCCGTTGGACGTGCCGAAGTACCTGCTGCTTGCGGCTGCGATTCCGATGCACTGGATCGTCTTGTTGACGCCGATGCCGCACAAGCCGATCGCCATCGTCGCGATTCTGACTATCTATCACAACTTTCAGTATCACCGGTTGATCTGGTTTCACAATCAGAAGTATGCCGACAAGCGAGACAAGTATGGCGCTGCGGAGTTGATCAGTCGTCGTATGCTTTACTACGTCGCGTTCGGCATCATCTTCGGCGTGCTGTACCAGGGACCGCGCCAGTTGCTTGGTTACCTCGGTTTGCAAAATGCCGCTGCCGGCGCCGAGCAATCACTCGCGATCCAGTTGGGCATCTCGTTTCTCTGGGGCTACGCTTTTATCCACTATTATCTCGACTCCAAGATTTGGCGCGTGCGCCGCGATCCGACGGTCGGGAAGGCGCTGCACATAAACTAAATGACCAAAACCGAAATCGAGTTTACGGTGAACGGCGAGTCACATAAGCTCGACGTGTTTCCGATGGCCCGGCTGTTGGACGTGTTGCGTGAAGAGCTGCATTTAACTGGAACGAAGGAAGGATGTGGCGAAGGCGAATGCGGCGCGTGCACCGTGAAGCTCGACGGCCGGATCGTCAATTCGTGTCTGGTACCGATCGCGCAGGTTAACGGCGCCGACATCACGACGATTGAAGGCGTCGCGAATGGCGACCAACTGCACGCCGTGCAACAAGCATTTATCGACCACGGCGGCGCGCAATGTGGTATTTGTACTCCGGGGATGATTCTGGCGGCCGTCGATCTGCTCGAACGCAACCCGTCGCCGACTGAAGCCGACATTCGCACCGGACTGGCGGGCAATCTTTGCCGCTGCACCGGCTACATGAAAATATTCGAGTCGGTCGTCCACGCTTGTCAAAAATGAGAGCTTACGTTCCCGGCTATCAACTAACCACACCCGCTTCACTCCACGACGCTCTCGCTCTTATCGGCAACGAACCGGGTGTTTGGAAACCATTTGCGGGCGGCACCGATCTGATGGTCCTGCTCGAAGCCGG
>DATEHX010000092.1:0-17653 GCA_035279345.1 Pyrinomonadaceae bacterium
CGCGGGTTGTGGCCGTCGACGTAGCCGATGTACTTGAAACCAAGCTCGTTGACGAGGGCGCCGGGTAGCACCGCGGCAGCGATCATGTCCTTCATCGTCTTCGCGGCCTGATGCAGTCGCTCGCCGACCGACGGAATCGCCAGCAGCTTCTCTTCCACTTCGTCTTTGAACCGGTGATAGCCGTGTGCGCCGCGGATGCGGTTGAGGTAACCGGTCAATGCGCCGACCGCCGGCGCGATCGACATCTCGTTATCGTTCAGCACCACGATAAGCCGGCTCTTCAAATGACCCGCCTGATTGATGGCTTCCATGGCCATGCCGCCCGCGAGCGAAGCGTCGCCGATCAACGCGACGACGTGGTAATCCTCGCCCTTGCGATCGCGCGCGATAGCCATGCCGAGTGCGGCGGAAAGCGACGTGGAAGCGTGTCCCGCGCCAAACGTGTCGTATTCGGATTCATCGCGGCGTAGAAAACCGCTGATCCCGCCGTAGGATTTGATCGTCGGCAACAGATCGCGGCGTCCCGTCAGGATCTTGTGCGCGTAAGCCTGGTGACCGACGTCCCAAACGAGCCGATCCTTTGGCGTGTCGAAGGCGTAGTGCAACGCCACGGCCAACTCAACCGCGCCGAGCGAAGCGCCGGTGTGGCCGCCCACGCGAGACATGGTCTCGAGAATGTAGTTGCGAATGTCGTCGGAAACGGTGCGAAGCTGCTCCGGAGGTAAAGCTCGCAGGTCGGCTGGCGAGTTAATACTTTCAAGAATGCTCATCGTGGCCGCATTGTACCTTTAGTTATCCGTTTTTTATTTCCTTCTCACTTACTTGACGAGACAAAGTACTCTACAATTAACAGCCCGTCAATCTAAATCTTTCGTTTCAGGCGCAGAACCGCGATTTCCGGGCGTACGCCAAGCCGCACCGGCAAACCGATTACGCCCGTGCCGCTCGAGACGTAAAGCTGTGTCTCGCCCCGGTGAAACAGCCCGCGATCGTATTTCAGGTCTTTCGTTGCGAAACGCGCCGGGGCGCCAAGGAACGGGAGTCTCACCTGGCCGCCGTGCGTGTGACCGCTCAGAATCAACGCCACGTTCTTGGTCTGTTCGAGGTCGAGCACGCTCGGTTGGTGCGATAACAGAATCGTCGGTGTTGACGGTTTCAAACCGGTGAACGCGCGCGTCCAATCAGTCGCGTTCCACGTCCAGTCGTCGATGCCGGAAAGTTGAAGCGAATCAGGACCGCGTTGCAACGTCGTGTGGGCGTTATCGAGAACCGTGATGCGCTGGCGCCGCAACGCGCGCGTGGTTAGTTCGGGATCCGTGTAGTGGTCGTGATTGCCGAGCACGGCCCAAACGCCCTCCGGTGCGTTCAAGGGCGCTAGTGCTTCGGCGCACGGCTCGATGAAACGCCGGTACGAGGTCGTGTAATCGCCGGTGAGCACAAACATGTCCGGCTTGGTTTGCTGGGCCAAATCGACCACGTGCCGCACCCGATCGATACCGAGAATGCGGCTGTGATGAATGTCGGTCAGTTGCGTGATGCGGAAGTTTTCGAAGCGCTCCGGAAGGTCGCGAATGAAGACGTCGGTTTCGGAAATCCAGTAATGGGAAGGCTCGATCAAACTCGCGTAGGCTGAGGTGGCAGCGACGGCCATCAGCGGCGCGGCCACAAGGCCGCCCAAAAATTGGCGGCGATTTAGCGGGAGCTTTGACACAGCAGCATTCTATCGCCAAAGGCAATGGGTCCTATAGGACGTATATGACCTATTTCTTCTATGACCTATTTCTTCTATGACCTATTTCTTTCCTTTCCTTGACAATCCGCCTTCTCCGACTAGAATTGGTCTTCGCCTGATTCCGGCACGGAGATGTGGCCGAGTGGCTGAAGGCGGCGGTTTGCTAAACCGTTAAGGGTCAAAAGCCCTTCACAGGTTCGAATCCTGTCATCTCCGCCAGATATATAAGCCACAAAGAAGCACAAAATGCACAAATGAGGTTCACTCGATCTTTTGTGCCTTTTGTGCTTCTTTGTGGCTTGAAAGTTTCAGCATGACTATTCGCGTACGCTTCGCTCCATCACCAACCGGCTACCTGCACATCGGCGCCGCCCGTTCGGCGCTTTTCAATTGGCTCTACGCGCGCAAGACAGGCGGCAAGTTTCTCTTGCGTATCGAGGACACAGACCTCCAACGCTCGACTGACGAATCCACGCGCTCGATCATTGAAGGACTCGAGTGGCTCGGCCTCGATTACGACGAAGACCTCGTTTTCCAGTCGGCCAACGCACCAAAACATCGCGCGGCCGCGGAGCGTCTGCTCGACGAAGGCAAAGCCTACCGGGATTTCACGCCCAAAGAAGAACGCGAGGACAAGAGCGTCAAGGAAGACGTCGCCGAACGTGCGCGGGCGCAGCAGGCGGAAGGCGTTGACCCGCGTGGGAATCCGTTTCGTAATTTGTCGAAAGAAGACTCCGACGCCAGGGCGGCCGCTGGCGAAAAATTTGCCGTTCGTTTGAAAGTGCCCGAGACCGGCCAAACGCGATTCGACGACATCGTTTATGGACCGCAGGAACGCAGTTATTTGGAGATCGAGGACCTCGTATTACTACGCTCCGATGGTCATCCGCTTTACAACCTGTCGGTCGTGATCGACGACATCGACATGGGCATCACGCACGTGATTCGCGGACAGGACCATCTCACCAACACGCACAAACAGATCCTGCTTTACGAGGCGCTGGGAGCTGACGTACCGCGGTTTGCGCACCTCCCGCTCATCCTCGCGCCAAACAAAGGCAAGCTCTCGAAACGAAAGCACGGCGAAGTCGTTTCACTAACGACCTATCGCGATCGTGGTTTTGTGCCGGCTGCGTTTCGCAATTTTCTGGCGCTGTTGGGATGGTCGCCGCCGGAAGGCAAAGAGATTTTGAGCAAAGAGGAGTTGGTCGAAAACTTCTCGCTCGAAGGCATCGGACGTGCGAACGCGATCTTCAACTTCACTGAAAACGATCCGCGCCGTTGGACCGACGACAAGGCGCTGTGGATGAACGCCGAGTACATCCGCACGATGCCGATCGAAGAGTTGTTGCCAATGGTCAAGACGGAGTTGCGGGCGAACAAGTTGTGGCGCGAGGAGTACGACGATGACGATCGCGAATGGTTTATTAAAACTGTCGAGCTGATTCGCCAGCGTTACTTCACGTTGAAGGATTTTTCCGCGCAAGGACGCGCGTATTTCTCCGACGATTTCGATTTTGACGAAACAGCCGTCAACAAGAACCTGCGCAAGGAGCCGCGCCTGCGCGAACTCCTGAACGGCCTCGCCGGCAAACTCGAAACCGTAGAACCGTTCAACATAGAAACCGCCGAAGCCGCGTTGCGAGCTTACGCCGATGAAACCGGCGTGAAAGCGGGTTTACTAATCAACGGTTCGCGCACGATGCTGACCGGCCAGGCGGTTGGTCCATCGATGTTTGAAATCTTCGACATACTCGGAAGAGAAGCCTCAGTCGAGCGCTTACGAAGCGGCATTCCCTGGTCTGATTAAGGAGTAGAACATGAAAACACGAATCTTTCTGATTTTGTTTTTGCTGTCCGTGTCATCCGTGTCCATCTGTGGCCAAACTCCTACTGAGTCCGACGCCGTACTCGCAACCTTCAATAAACTGATCGACGGGATCAGAAAGGCAGACGTGAAGGCGGTCACATCCGCATATTGGAACTCGCCGCAACTCAGGCTGTTCAACTTTAACGGTACCGTCACCAAAGGCTGGGAACAGATGCGCAAGAACCGCGAGAGTTCCTATCCCGAGATCAAAGACGTGAAGCTCGACGTGAAAGACATCAACGTCACCATGCTCGGCACAACAGCCGCACTCGTGACGTGCGTCTGGACGCAGTCACAGGACTACAAAGGCACTCCCGAAACAGCTTCAGGCCGGATGACGCTCGTCTTCAGAAAAATCGGAACAGCGTGGAAAGCGATTCATCTCCACTCGTCACCCGATCAACCAAACCCGGCAGTCGTTCCACCGTCCGAGCAGCAACAACCCGCGGCAACGCCCACAGCGTCGCCTTCACCCACTCCACCATCGAGGCGTCCGCGACAACGATGACGCTCTGAAAAGCGACCAACCCGCGCCTGCGAGAATTATCAGAAACGGAAACAGTTCGACTGTATAACGCGGTTCGGGATTCTCCAGCGTTGCAAAAAACCCGAGCCGCACGAGGATCACGAGCGTCGCGAGCAACACCCAAATGCGCGCGCCTCGATCTCGCGAAAGCCACAGCAACCCCGCTCCAACCACGCCCAACAGCGAATAAAGCGCCGTCAGCGCAGCAAACACCCGCAAAAAATAAATGTTATCGAACGGGTAATACTGCGAATGCGTGTCGCACCAAAGTGTCTTAGCGCGCTTCAACGGCAAGACAACGTAGTAGCGAAACGGCGAACGAGCACGGCGTTCCTGCCCCAGTTGCGCAAAGCCCGCGTCGATCTCCGGCGTCATCTCGACGTCAGATTCTTCGACTTCATCCTCGTCTTCATCTTCGTCTTCTGTGTCTTCTTCAGCCACGGATGATTCGGATGACACGGACGAACCAGAATTGTACTTATCCAACAACGCCGCCACTCGCGCGCGTTCCTCATCTGAATCGAACGCGCTCGCCGGAAACGCCGTAATCGGAATCGGCCGCGTATCCTCAGCCCACAGCACCGGGCTGATATAACGGCTGTCGTCCAACCACGTCCGCAGCCACAGTAAATAACCACGCGGCACAAACTCACCCGGCATCTCACCATGCGTCGGCGCAAGCGGTTGAAAGAGATGGAACACGCGATAATTGCGAATCGTCCACGGCACCAGCACCACGCAGAAAGCCACCGAAAACAGCACTGCCGAAACAAAGAACGATTTCACGCGCCGCCTCAAAAGCGCCCACAACACCAACGCGCCACCGATCGCAGCCGCGAACAGTCCACTGTCCGGCCGAAACAACACAGCCACCCCCGCGATCAATCCACTGACAACCCACCACAACACAATCTTCCTTCTGTCCGTGTCATCCGTGTTATCCGTGGCTTTAAACGCAAACGTCACTGTAAGCACCGTGGCCACAGCCAGGAAGTTCGTGGGCACTTCAGTCAACACAGTCGCCACATAAATCGCCGTGAACGGACAAACCGCTGCCAACCCAAACGCGATCAATGCCGCCCGATGCTTACGCTCGTCGTCAACGGCCCACTCAAAAGCGACCAGCGCCACGAGCACACATGTGAGCGTGTCGATCCCTGCCTGGAGCACGCGCACCGCAGTGTTATTGCCGTGACCGAAAAGCTTGTAAACACCGGCCAACAACAGCGGGTAGCCCGGCAGACGGATTATCGAAGGAACGTAAGGCGGTTGATTTTCGTGAGAGAAAACGTGCTGTTCGAGCACGTTGATCGCGATTTGCGCGTAGACCCGGCCGTCGTCCGGCTCGTCGTTCGGCAAACGCAGCGCGATAAAGAGTCGAAAGCCGAGTGCAACGAGCAGCAGCAATGCGTAAACCGACCAGAGCCGCTTCTTCTGAAACATGGTATGCCTGCTTGGGGAACTTCTCCCGCAAAGACGCAAAGGCGCAAAGAAATCCTCAAGAAACGCGGCAGCGCTTTGCGCCTTTGCGCCTTTGCGGGACAGAAGAAAATCTTACGGACCTGCTTCAGCCGTGGCTTTGCGTTCGAGTTTTCCCCAACTGACCACTGGGCCACGAATCGCCATCGCCACAGACTTAATCATCACGTAGTACATCACCTGCCGGTAACAGAACCGCTGCAGGAACAACCACCAGAGCAAACTCCAACGCTCGCGACGTTCCAACAGAAAAGCAAAACCAGCCGTCACCCAATCAATCGCGAGAAACAGCGCGTAGTACAAAAGCACCTGCTGAAGATTGGTGGAGGTATAGCCGGTCGGTTGTTGCCAACGATCGAACCCGACCGCGAACAACGTGTAAAGCAACATCAGATCCATCACCGGCGAGATCAGCGGAAACAGAATCTGAAAGATCCAGACGTTGGGCATCGCGATGAATCCCAACGCGCCGTAGCGCGGACGAAACAAGGCATCGCGATGCTTCCACATGCACTGCAACGTGCCGTAGGACCAGCGAAATCGCTGCTTCGCTAACGAACGTAAATCGTGCGGCGCTTCGGTCCACGCGATCGCGGTTTCTTCGTAACCGATCTTGTAACCAAGACGGCGAACTCTCAGCGTTAGATCCTGATCCTCAGCCAGCGTGTCCGCGGGGAAACCACCTGCTTCGATCAGCAACTCTTTGCGCCATGCGCCGACTGCGCCGGGAACCACCGTGATGCAGTTGAGACTCGCAAACGCGCGCCGGTCCATGTTCTGCGAAGTGATGTATTCGAGCGCTTGCCAGCGCGTGACGAGGTTGATGCGATTTCCAACCTTCGCGTTACCGGCAATCGCGCCGATCGTTTTGTCGTAAAACCTGTGCGCCAGGGCAGCAACCGTATGCGGGGTGAAAACCGTGTCAGCGTCCAGCGCAACGATCACTTCTCCGCGGGCGTGGCGAAGTCCGATATTGAGTGCGGCCGCTTTACCTCCGTTGCTTAGAGTGAACAACCTGACTCGTTCGTTATCGCCGAACGAGTCGGCCACCACTTTGCTCGTGTCGTCCTGCGATCCATCGTCGACAACAATGATTTCGTAGTTCGGATAGTCAGACGCGAGCAAACTGGAGATCGTGTTTCCGATAACGAGCTCTTCGTTGTAAGCGGGCACGATGATCGAGACAAAAGGCACAAACTCATCACCCGCACGCGTCCGGGTTCTGCGCCGGGATCTAATCCATTGGGCCAGCGCGAGTGAGCCGACAAAAAACAGCCGTCCCAAACCCAGCACGATGCCGATGAGAAATATCCAACTAAGCGTCCAGCCGCCGGTTGAAAGAAAGAAGAAGGCAATCGAATCCGCGCGCGTGAAAACGCGTTGATTCGCGGGAATCTGCGGCATCACCTGATCTCTGGAGAGACCGGCCAAATCAGACACGGCGACGAAACGGAAGCCGCGGGCTTTCAATTCGTGAATCAACCGCGGCAAGGCTTCGATTGTGGCCGAGCGATCGCCACCCGAATCGTGTAGCAACACTACCTGGCCGCGCGTTTCCGGGTTCGTGTCCGTTGCGCGTTCGATCGTTCGATCGACGATCTGATCGGCAGTGACTGGCAGTTGCCAATCGTTCGGATCGATGCGAACGCCGACCATCAGGTAACCCAGGTTCTGCGCCACGATCGCCGGTTCAACTTCCTGCGGTTTGTCTGCTTCCGCGTCGCCGAAGTACGGCGGCCGGAACAAAACCGTTGAGCGGCCGGTCTCCGACTCGATCAAACGTTGCGTCGCGTTTAGTTCCAACTCCGTCAACGACAACGGAAGTTCGCCGAGGTTTGGATGAGTAAACGAATGGTTTCCCAGCTCGTGTCCTTCGCTGACGATGCGACGTACGAGATCGGGATACGACTGCCCGTTCTTCCCGATGATGAAGAACGTTCCCGGAACCTGCTCGCGTTTGAGAATTTCGAGAATCGCGGGCGTCCAGCGCGGATCCGGACCATCGTCAAACGTCAGTGCTATCAAACCCGGACGATCGCCCGTGCGCTCGACCACATAAGACGTCGGCAGCGCGGTAAACTGTTCTGACTTGATGAAACCACTCGCCTGATCGAGTTGCAGATCGCGCGCGCCTTTTTGCGGCCGCGACATCACTTTCAACAACTCGCCATTGCCTTCGAAGTCAACCTGATAGCCGTAGTTGATGGTCCGCAAAGTGTCAGGCGAAATGTTTCCATTAGTTCCTAGGACGGACCAAACCGACGGATCTTCCGAGCCCAACCGCCAAATGCCAAATCCGGCCGGCTTGTAGCCGCTCGCTGCTCGCATCTGGTTGTAAGCGGTGACGGCGTCGAGAAACCAAACTTTGTGATGCGACTGGTCTTCTTCGTCGTACTCGAAGTAGGGATTGATCGAGGCGGGATCAAACGAGGGCGAAGCGCTGGAGTCGCGTGCGGTGATCAACGCCTCCTGAAACGTGACTTCGTCCGCTTCCTTGCTCGCGTCGCTCCAGTTATAGCCGTAGTTGCCCAGCGCAATGATCGTTTTGGCCCCGTCGAGATCGCGCATCTGTGTGACGAGGTGCTGTTCAAACCAGTCCTGAGCAGCTACCGGACCCGCATCGCTGTTCGTCCAGTGCTGGTCGTAAGCCATCACGATGAGGTAATCGGTCGCGGCAGAATAAGCTTTGTAATTCCAATCAGGATTAGCAAAAGGTACGGCCTCCACGACCAGCAAGCCTTTTGCGGCAAAGCCCGAGTGCAGTTCCTGCATGAACGTCAACAGGTTGGCTTGCGCACTGACCGGCGGCTCCTCGAAGTCAACGCAGATTCCCGCAAACTTGTTGTCCTGCACAAACGACAACAACGAATTGACGAGCAGTTGACGATGCGGCTCATCGGCGATCGAACGAGCCAGCAAGTCGCTCTGCCATTTCTCGTCGATGATGTTTTGGACCATCGGCAGAATGCGCACTTGCGGACGATTGAGACGGATCCAGTTCAACGCCGGAATGTGAACGTCCGTCGCTAATGGATTCGTACCGTCAGGAACGCTTTGCAGATGCGACCACTCCGGCACCACCCAATCCAAATGATCCAGATTTCGCTTGAGCGACTCGTAACTCGACTCGTCCCAGTTAACGAAGAAACCCACGGAAACAGGACGTGTTGCCGGGACCACCGGCGCGGGCACGGTCGGCGGCGGCGGAACAACCGGAATATGCGCGCGTCGTTTGCCGGGCACGACGTACCGCGTTTTGGCCAAGGCGCCTTGCAGGTCCGCCTGAGCCTTGCGCGCTTTTCGTTCGCTGGGATTGGCGGGAAGATTTGGCGCTTTGGGCTTGAGATCCTTGAGGTCGACTTTCTGCGGCAGCCCCGCGAGCGATCTCAAGTTGAAGTTTGGCAGAACCGGATTCGCGAAAACACTGGCGATGAAAACAATGGCTAAGGCGGTGACCAGCACTGAAAGTGCGAGCCAGATGCGCCGTACTCGCCGCCAGCGGCGGCCTTCAGGATCGTGGAAGACGGGAGACTGAGGGGTGTTCATCGGCGCGTTTGATGGTGCAGACGCGGCGCGGGTGGCACAAGTGTAAAGACGTTAGCAACATTTGCGCAAAATTTTGAAAAAGTCTCTGTGCGACCTCAGAGATGCACTGAGAAGCATAAAAAAGCCGTCCACGATCAGTCGTGGACGGCTTTCGGTGAACTGTTGGGATTGGGCCTGAGGCTGACTGTGTGCCTCCAGAAAGGAGGAGCACTTTGCAGTAAGACTACTGAACCAGAATCCTAACGGTTTAGCTGGTTCAGAGGTTAGGCCGCAGCCACCTCACTGTGATTAGAACTCATATATTTTTAGAATCACCTCCTTTCCAGTGTTGTGTGGATGATAAGGTAGCGGCTTGTCATCGTCAACCGCTTTTTTCATCCACGGATTACGCAGATTCTGTGTAATCTGTGGATTGCTTTCCTGCACAATAAACTCTCCACGCGTGTTGTACGCCGAAAAAGTAAGCGAGCTCGCGGTAGTCGTCGGTGTCGTGAATCACGAAGTCGGCGATCTTGCCGGGTTCGAGTGAACCGAGTTTGTCGCCGCGAGTCAAACTGTAAGCCGCATTGATCGTCGTGGCGGTGATCGCTTCGGCTGGTGTCAGCTTCATGTGGGTCGCTGCGAGCGAAAGGATCGTGAGCATCGAAGGTGTCGGCGAGGAACCGGGATTGAAATCCGTCGCCAGCACGACTGCAAGACCGGCGTCGATCATCTCGCGCGCAGCCGGATAACGCGACGAACCGAGCGCGTAAACCGAACCCGGTAACAACACCGGTTGCACGCCCGCTGACTTCAGCGCGGCGATCCCGTCAGCGTCAGTGTGTTCGAGGTGATCGGCCGTTACAGCCTCAAGTTCGGCTGCGAGCTTTGCGCCACCGCCGAGCGAAAGCTGATCCGCGTGAATCCTGATTCCCAATCCGTGGCAACGCGCGGCGCTCAGTATTCGCCACGATTCATCCGTCGTAAACACATTCTCTTCACAAAACACATCGCAGAACTCGGCGAGATTTTCCCGCGCGATCTGCGGCAACATCTCGTCAATCAACAACGAAACATACGCGTCGCGCCGTGCTTTGTATTCGGGCGGAATACTGTGCGCGCCGAGAAACGTCGGCACATAACGAAGCAGCGTCTCGTTATCCAGCCGCTTAATCGCCCGCAACATCTTGATCTCATCTTCCAGCGAAAGCCCGTAGCCTGACTTCGCTTCAACCGTGGTGGTGCCACCGCGCAGAAACCACGACGCGTAACGTTTACCTGCGCTCACCAACTCATCAAGACTCGCTGCGCGTGTTCGATTTACCGTCGACTGAATGCCACCGCCGCGCGCCGCGATCTCCTGATAAGTGGCGCCTTTTATTCGCTGCTCAAACTCGTCAACACGCGTTCCCGCAAACACAGGATGCGTGTGCGCATCGACAAACCCCGGCAAAACGACGCGACCGCCGGCATTTATGACTTCACACTCACCATCAACTAACCGCTCGATCTCTTCGTCCGTGCCAGTCCGTTCAATCCGTGGCCCGTTGATAAGCAACGCACCGGGCGCGACGATGCCGAGTTGACCCATCTCTGGTCCAACCCGCGGACGCGCCGGCCCGGCAAGCGTTACAACCTGCGAACAGTTAATTACGGCTAGCTTCGTCATTCCTTGTACAACCAGGCGCCCACAACAGCCGCCAGGATGTATTCAACAATTCCCCAAACCATGCCGATCAGCATAAGCGTTGCCGGCATATTAAACAGCGTCGCGCTCAAAATCCCGGCATAGAAGTACACACAAAACCACGCCACAAACGCCGCAATGATCGCTGTCTTCGGTCCCGGCCCAAAACGCGGACGAATCATCGCGTAGATCCAGACGATCACGATCCCGAGCAGAAACGTTATGCCTACCGCCGTAGCAATGAAAGTGCCTCCGGGCCGCGGCAAATTGATCCGCCGAAACATCTCTTCCATCTGCTGCACAAACAAAACTTCGTTCAGCAGAAATTCCCCAATGTTGAGAATCAGCCCTGCTACTAACCCACCCAGGATCACACGTCCGAAGTTGATGTTGTTCATGGGAGAACTCCTTTTGTGTTTTGGTTAAGGTCTAGGCTTTTCTCTTACCCAACGTGTAAATCGTCACGCCAACGGCATTCGCCAGCACAACAGTCGCGACGATCTTCAGCGCAAAAGTCAAACGGCTCTCAACTGAAATTATCGGAATGATCGTGAAGCAAATATAGACCACCGAAACAATAAATCCCGACGCGCACGCGATCTTCAACCACCACGGCGCGCGCACGCCAAACCCTTTCATGCCCACGAGCGGTATCGCAAACAAGACGAGATACGTCGAGGCATAGAAAACTCCGCCGGCGTTGTCGAGCAGTTGAAACGCTTCCTGCGCATTCACACCGGTCAAGCTCAACAAACCAAGCACCAGTGTCACCGCACCGACAAACAGGATCGAGTTAGTCGGTGTCTTGTATTTCGGATGAAGACGCGTAAACCACGCGGGCAACAGTCGGTCCCAACCTGCAACCAGCGGCAGCCGCGTGTTACCGGCGAAGTAAATACTCATCAACGCGATCTGTCTTACGACAACGCCCAGAATAGCGATTGAAACGACCGTTCCCACCCAACCGGACGATCCGAAGCCAATCGTCAGCACCTGTGGAATCGGACTAATGAGGTCTACCTTGTCCGGCGAAACAAACGCGAGCACCGAGCTCGTGCCGAGGATGAACATCACCGCGATGATCGGCGCCGCGATCATCACGGAGCGGCCAAAGTTTCGCGCCGGCGCTTTGGTTTCACCCGCGAGAATCGCGATGTACTCGAATCCGGCGAGCCCGCCGAGCGCGAGTTTGCTGGCAACGTTGATGTTATAGGCCGTAAAGGCGGGAATCTGAAAAACAAACGGCCGGTAATCACCAACTGTTCCGCGAACAAAACCAAGCAGCGGCAAAAGTATCAGCGCCGCGAAAGTGATCATGAGCATCACGCCGCCTGCGTTTTGCACCCACTTGCCGACCTTTAAGCCGCGCATCGCGGCCGCCACGACACCGATCACCAGCAGAAAACTGATCGCGGTTATCAGGATTCTATGTTCTCGCATCCAGGCGCCGGCTGTTCCGATCGCGTAAGAGAAGTTGGTCGTGACTACCAGACCGATGCCCGCGAGAATCGAGATCGCAAAAACCCAAAGATTCCACGCGACCATGAACGCGACGAAGTCGTTGAAAGCCAGCTTGGCCCACTGGTAGAGGCCGCCCTCGAGCGGCGCAAGACGATTGAGAAAAATGACGACCGCGGCGAGTGGCAGATAGTAGGTGGCGATTGCGAGCAGCCAGAAGACGTTCTGATCGTAGCCGAGCTTCGCGGCCCAGCCGACCCAGATCGTGCCGACGACAAACACGACCTGAGCAAGCACGAGATCAAACAGTCCGAGTTCTTTTTTGAAAACTGCGCTGCGCGCTTCAACGTCGCGCTCGAGCTTTGCGACATCAAGCCTGTCTGTGTTGTCCGTGTTCATCTGTGGCCCAACCATTGCCGTACGTCCTCGCGCATCTGTGGGACGATCTCATGCGCTGCGTCGTAGCTTTTGAAGGTGACATGCCGTGCGCGCGACGCAAGCTGTTGCTCGTAGTCGCGCACGCGTTCAGGCGTGTAGAACTCGTCTCGCGTTCCTGCGAGGTGAAGAACGTTTAGTTCGGATCCGTGATATCCGTGGTTTGTATCCCAGTCACCTGGAATACCGCCACAAATCCCAATCACTCCTTTAAGGCGTTCCGGATGCGTGAACGCAAATCTATAGTTCAGCGCGCACGACTGCGAAAAACCTACAAGATAGATCCGAGTTGAGTCGGCGACACGCTCTTCGATCAACCGCGAGATGAGATCCAGTAAAACCTGATGATGAATAGCTACCGATTCTTCAGGATGAAAATTAGTCAACCAGCCAAAACCAAAACGCAGTGGTCCACCCGGCTCGCGTGGCTCTTTGATGTGTTGATGAAAGCCCTGCAACGAAGCGATCGCGAATCCTTCGGGCGCCATCATCTGCGCCTCGCGCATCATCTGCCGCTTGTTCGCGCCGTAGCCGTGCAATGCGATCAGCAACGGCGCGGGCGCGGTTGAGGGACGGTGCAGGTCGTAGTAAAGATTGATCCGCGCCGTCAGGGTGCGGTCGGTGTCTGTATCGAGAGCCGTCATGGGGCACTCATTCTATAAAAATCTTTGTAATCTGTGGATGCTTGAACTCGCAGGCTGTTGACGGCTAGGATGGCATTTCAGTTTGAGGTGAGTTTGGTCAATTCTTACGAAGAGGTGTAGCGATGAAATTTCCGGGTGGATTCAACATGCAGGCGATGATGAAGCAGGCGCAGCAGATGCAGGAAAAAATGCAGAAAGAGATGGAAGAGCTGATCGTCGATGCTTCAGCGGGTGGCGGTGTCGTCACCGTGCAAATGAAAGGTAATCACGAAGTCGTTTCGTTAAAAATCGATCCGGAAGCAGTGAAAGACGGCGACGTCGAGATGCTTCAGGACATGATCGTGGCGGCTACAAACGAAGCAAACCGCAAGGTGGATGAAGCGCTGAAAGGCAAGATCGGCGGAATGTTGCCGCCAGGCCTGGGTGGCCTTTTCGGATAGACTTGGAGGTCTTTTCGGTTAAACCTCAGCAATGTTGGAATACGCAGAACCAGTTACCAAACTCATTGACGAACTGAAGCGCCTGCCAAGTATCGGACACAAGTCCGCGCAGCGTCTCGCGTTTCACATCATGCGCGTCCCCGATGTCGATCTGGAAAGATTGATAGCCGCGATGCGCGATGTGAAACAGCGCATCGTGCTTTGTTCCGTCTGCAACAACCTGACGGAGGTCGATCCGTGCCGGTTTTGTTCGTCGCCGAGCCGCGATCATTCGGTGATCTGCGTCGTGGAAGAGCCGCACAGTCTGGTGGCGGTGGAAAAGACACGCAGTTTCAAGGGCGTCTATCACGTGTTGCACGGCAGTCTCTCGCCGATTCGCCACATTGGACCAAGCGAACTGCACCTCGCGAATCTTTTGCCGCGGCTGAAACCGGAAAATAACGACGGAGTGAAGGTGACGGAAGTGATTCTCGCCACCAACCCCACCACTGAAGGCGAGGCCACGGCGAATTACATCAGCCGTTTATTGAAGCCTTTGGGATTGCGGGTGACGCGAATTGCGATGGGAATGCCGGTGGGCAGCGACCTCGAATACGTCGATGAGGTCACAATGGACAAGGCGCTCGCCAACCGGCACGAGATCTAGCCACAAAAAGACACAAAAGACACCAATATGCTCACAAGATCTTTTGTGCTTTTTTGTGACTCAAAAGCGGACCGTTTCGGGCTGTGCTCCTGCTTTGCACTCGACGCAGTCGTCTCCGCTCTCATACATCCGGACATCAAAATTCACCAGCGATTGAATCGGCCCGCCCTCCATGTCACTTGGCGCTGACTCAAATCGCACGATGGCGCCGCAACCGATGATGGGCGCGCCGAGCGACTTCACCAGTTCCACCGTCTCTTCGATCGCATTGCCGCTGCGGATGATGTCATCAACAATAATGCACGGATTCACTTCGCCCTGATTGACATACTGCCGGAACGAGCGTTTGCCGTCTTCTTTTTCCGCCCAGTAGATCTGTTCCGCGTTGAGCGCGTCGCGTACACCGAAGGCGACTGGAATTCCTCCCGAGCTCGGACTAATGACCGAAACTTTTGGCAACTGACTGGAGATGTCTTTCTCAATCCGGAACTTTCGGCTCAGCGCCACTGCCAGCACGCGCGCTGTGTCGTAATAGCGAAAGGCGAGTGGCATTTGAAAGTAATGTGGCGAGTGCTTGCCGTTGGGATAAACGAAGTGACCTTCGCGAAACGCGCCGGTGCGTTTCAGAATCTGCATTACAGCTTCTTGGGAAGGAATCAGCTCGACCATGTCGTTCTCCAGTTTGTGTTTGGGTTAGTTGCGCGCAGAGCATACATCAATCACGGCCATTTGCTCCATACGAAGTCGCGCGTTCGATGAGAAGCTGTTGATCCTTGGGCAAACCGGCCGGCAGACTCTTCACTGAAAACCACTCGGCGCGTTCCACTTCCATTGTGCTCAGTTTCAGTTGCGCGACTCGTGTATTCGTACGAGCGCGAAACACGATCTCGACCTGGCGTGGTTTCTTGAATGAACGTGCGGTGAAGATTTCCACCTGACTGACTTCCAGACCGATCTCTTCGCGCAGCTCGCGTCTGAGTGCTTGTTCGGGTTGTTCGCCGAGTTCGAGAAAGCCGCCGGGAATGCCCCAGCCGCTACCGGGGCGAAAGTGATGTTTGAGCAGTAATATTTGTCCCGCGTCGTTGAAGATTAGCGCGGCGGCCGTGACCGTGAAGCGCGTCTGAGTGGCGCGCAAACTCCAGCGGCGCATGGGCGGCGGCAACGCGCGCCAGACCTTTGCCATAAGCTTTTGCAACACGCTCCGAGCATACACTGTTTTCTGATCTGTTTTGTCTGTGCAAATCTGTGGCCAACTTCGTGTACAATGCGCTTTCAAGTAAACCACCATGGCAACCACCGAAACCATCGCGGTTCCGAAACGAATCACCAACGCGCAGACCGTCTGCAACGAGAAAAACGAAAAGGGAAAACTCTGCAACGGTCACCTGAAGCAGTTGCGCACGGCGGGTGAGCCGTCGCAGGTGCACTTGCGCGGCGACGACGTGCTTTCCAAGTGCCAGACGTGCGGGACGCTTTACATGGGTCCGCCGTTGGGCCACGTGCGCGATCCGAACAAGCAGGTGCGATTTGTTGAAAACGAGTTGACCGCGTTGTTGCAGGCAGCAGGTGGAACGCTGCCGGTGATTAAGAAAGATGCAGAGCGTGGTGTGTTCGTGATGGTTGAGACCGTGGTCGAGGCTCACGGCGCACCAGCGGCGAAACCCGCGCCCGCGAAACCGGCTGCGGCTGCGCCCGCGGCGCCGAAAGCAGCGGCTGCTCCGAAGCCTGCCGCGCCCGCGGCCCCGAAAGCCGGAGAGCACAAAACTCTCGGCGAGAATCCAAATCGGCAACTGTTCCGGCGTTCGACTTACGTTGGGGTGAAAGATACAGGACCGGTTGCAGGTGAGACATTCGAACAAAAGGTCGCGCGCTTGAAAGCAGTTTCAGCAGCGGCGAAGCAACGTTCTGAAGAAGGCGGCGGCAAAGTCGTAGAGACTGCCGAATCATCCGCTGTCGCTAGCGCACCCACAGCAGCACCGGTCGTTCAATCCGCTGAAATTGCAGCGCCATCGCCCGCGCCAGCTTCATCATCCCCGGCCCACAAGCCGACCGGCGACGCGGATCGCAGCTTATTTAAGCGCTCTACTTATTGCGGTGTAACTGATACAGGTTCCGTTCCCGGTGAGAGTTTTCAGCAGAAGGTTGCGCGGCTCGCTGCGCTCTCAGCCGCCGCTAAGCAACGCTCCGAGGGCGGATAGGACCAAATCAATATAGGTCCTATAGGACCAATAGGACCTATTCAAACTCTTCTGTAACCGTCAGCCCATCCTGCGCGAGTTTCCAACTTAGAACTTCAACGCCTTCTTCCGCCGCCAGCGCAGCTTCAACATCCGCACGCCGCCCAGCCGCACAGAAAAACGCAATACATCCACCACCACCCGCACCACAAACCTTCGCCGCTTCAGCACCATTCGCTAAAGCTTTCTCCACCAGCATATCCATCTGCGGTGTCGTGATCGTCGGCGCGAGCCGTTTGCGAATCGGATAAGCCTTTTTCATCACCGCGGCCACGCGATCCCAATCGTCCGCCAACAGCGCGCTTCGCACGTCACGCGCCGCATCGCGAATTCCTTCAAACAGCTCAAACAATTCCGGATCGCCGTCGATGTGACGCTTGTAAACTTCCCAATTATTAATCCCGGAAAGACGCGGCTCGCCCGTGTAACAGATCGCGATCCGGCGTTCCAACTCCTCGTAATTAATATCCAGCGCTTCGCGCTCCATTCCGTCCGCGCGAAAATGCACGCACGAAACCGCACCGTAAAGCGGCGGATAGTAATCCTGAAAACCAGCCGGCACTTTGATCACCGTCGACTCGACATTCGCCGCAATCTCGACAAACTTCCCTTCCTCATAACGATTACCCACGAGCCGATTCAACGCGCCGATACAAGCAATCGCCAAACACGACGAACCACCCAAACCCGCACCGGCAGGCACGGTGCTTTCGGCAACCAGATGAAATCCTGTTGTGGGTTTGAAGAAGTGAACCAGTTTCGAAATCAGTTCCAAACGCTCTTCGAGCAGCAAGTCCTCGATTGCCGAAAGATGCGTTTCAAACGAAACTTTCCGATCGCGCGACTCGAGCACGATGCGTCCATCGTCATTCGTCTCGATGCGGCAACGGGCATAAAGTGAAAGCGCGAAATTGACTGTCGTAGCGCCTGGATGAAAAAGATAAAGCGGCCAGATGTCGATAGTGCCGCCCTCG
>DATEHX010000093.1:0-6211 GCA_035279345.1 Pyrinomonadaceae bacterium
CCGAGCAGCAGCACGGTCGCTTCGGTTTGCGCGACGCGTTGAGTTTCGGCCACAGCTCGTTTGACGACTTCCGACTCGCCGATGATGCGCGGAAAGCCGTAGCGTCGCGACCACTCCTCGCGCAGCAAGATGTTTTCCGTACGCAGACGCGCTTGTTCGAGCGCGCGGTCTACGAGCAACAGCAAATGATTTGAGTCGACTGGTTTTTGCAGGAAGTCGTGAGCGCCGTCTTTCATTGCCTGGACGGCCTCGTCGATCGAACCGAACGCGGTCATGACGATGACGGGAACGTCGGCGTCAGCGCTGCGCGCGGAGCGCAGGACGTCGAGACCCGAACCGTTGGGCATGCGCAGATCGGTGAGTACGAGCCGGTGACGAGAGTTGGCGATTTCGTTGAGCGCGGCGCGGGCGTCGGCAGCTTCGGCGACCGTATAACCGGCGTTCTCGAGAGTTAATCGTAGTACGCGGCGAAGGCTGTCTTTGTCTTCGACAAGTAGGATATCGGCCACTGCGCCAATGATCGATTTTTCGCGCAGTGGGTGTCAAGACCTAATAAGTCGTAGAGGACCTATACGACCTATTAATACTCGCGGACGTCGCGCACGATGTCGCCGAGGGCGTCCTTCGCTTTTTGCACCCACTCGGAATCGTATTCCAGATTCGCGTTGCCGCCGCCGCTGGTATTAAACACCGGTGCCAGAAACGGATGTGACAGCCCATTTTCACTCGCCGGCCAGGAACGCGCGAACTTCGCCACGAAAATCGAGCCGTAGATATTGCCATTGCCACCGCCGTTGCGATTGATCGATCCGCCTCCGAGCACCAGCACCACACCGTTGAAGCTGGGGTTGCCGTTCATTATCAAGTCACCGCTAACGATCAGGAGTCCCGCGCCGCCATCCAGTGTGGCGTCGCCGTTCACAAACGTAAACTGAGGCGAAGCAGTGGTCCCTGCCTGGCCGCTGAAGCTAGTGTAGTAACGACCCATGCTGCGCGCGACGACCTGCATGTCATTGAGAAATTTGCGGGCGGCGTCGGCGTTCTGCAGCCATTCAGGCAGATCGCTGGCGCCAACTTGCGACGTCTTAACATCCGCGACCGTCGAGCCCTTCGTGATCGCATCGTTTGCCACGGCCAGATCCTGAGCGTTTGTGACGCCAAACGTCGGCAGCGATCCGGCGAGGCCCGCATGGTCGTGACCCGTGTAAAACTTCGCGTTACTGCTGCCGATATCAAACGACATGGTTGCCGGTGAACCATCATCGGCGCCGCGCATCATCAACATCGCTTTCGGGTCAAAATCAAAATGCGTCTTCTGCACGATCATTTCCATGCGCTTCACCGAACCGTTTGGACCATAACCGGTCGACTGCACCTGGATTCTCGACGGCCGGTAAGTCGCGTTGGCGCTGCGAATGGTTCCGTTTGGATCGTCGGGGTCCATCACGACCACGCTGTAAGAATAATTTGCTCCCGCCGGTCTGACGCGCCCATCGTTGTCGTAGTTGAGCCAGGCGGAAAGCCGCGCGTTTGTCGACGAGTCGTTATTGCGATTCGATGTGCTGGGACTGACAGCGTTGCGGAAGCCCATCTTCGTGTTGCCGGCAATTCCATTTGGTTGCACGTGTCCGCGAAGCACGTTCAACGCCGCTTCCAGTCCGCTCTCGGCGCCGTAGTACGCTTGCAACTCCGCCGTCGCATCGATCGACGTTATCGCCGACATACCGCTCGTTAAGAGCACGGTTCCGGCCACGGCCAACAACAACGTAGCGAGCAGAATGCTGATTACGAGTGCCGCACCTTTTTCACCATGTCGATCGGAAACTTTCTTTGGCTGACGCATCATGTTCGTAGACCTCGCCGTTAAAAAGTGATCTGACTTGCGTTACGTAAAACCACATCTGAAACGAGATTGAGAGTCGATTCCGGCTGGTAGCCGGGCGACTCCGGCTGTCCCTCGGCGGGCAGAACCACGCCGACCGTGATCCGCACTTTCCACGCGCTAATAACCGCTGAAGGGTTCGCCGTGACATTCAACTCGGCTCCGGTACTGTCGAAATACTGTAGGAGGAAACTGTCGAGACGGTTTGCCAGCACGGTCGTGCCTTCGCGTTGATCCACCTGACCGAGAATCGCGTCGTAGCGAACCAGGTAGTGACGATTCGCCGCGTCGTCGTTGTACATCGTGTACTTGATGTCTTCATCGCGATCGGTGACTGAGCTTGCGCCGGTCACCGCATTGCCGGAAGCGTCGCGAGTGTAGGCATTCAGGTTGGCGCGAAAACGAATCGAACCGGCGCCGGTATCGCCCGGAACGATGCCGTTGTCGATCAACCCAAAACCGGAATTGGCGATCTCGCGCGACACGATATTCAGCGCGCGTTGCGCGTCGGCGATTGCGTCTGACCGCGCATCTTCACGTGAACGCATGCGAAACGACTGCGCCACCAGAGTGCTCGCGATAGTTGCGATGACAATGGTCACCGTCATCGCGATAACCAGTTCGATCAGCGAAAAGCCGCGTTGCGAATTGAGTTTCGTTTTCATCACATCAACCTTTTAAGGACCACCGGAATAAGGGCCTAAAGAGAACGCCGAGCGCTGCATTCTGACTCGCACAGTACCGAGCGCCCAGGGATCGCTGCTGAGCATTGGCGTCACATCGATCTGAATCGTTTTGAGCGAGGTGGTGGTGTTGGTAATTGTCGTTGTTACCTGATAAGTGCGCCCGGCACTATCGACTGTTTGCGTCGTGGCGGGTCCGGCCGTCAGTCCCGCATCCAGAAACGTCAGGGTGCGATAACGCTCCATCTGCTGTTGCGCTACGGCAATCGCGGCGGCGCGGTCACGCGAACCGGTGTTGTTTTTGATCGCGTAAGCAAACACCGCGCAGATGCCGAGGCCACCGATCATCATGACCAGCAGCGCACAGGCCGTTTCCAGGAGGGTGAAGCCTTTTTCCTGACGCGGCTTTGATTGTGATTCAACCGAGTGCATTTCGTTCTCCTCAAGCTGGACCATCAGTTTGTCACCGTCACGCTGACGTTCTGCGAACCGCAAGGCGTGCTGAAGACGAGCGTGAAGTTGCCACGCGTGTTATTCAACGACTCGACGTTGAACGAGGTGCCGCTTCCCGTCACACCGAGATTGCTTGGTCCACTCGTGAACGTGACCGTTCCGGCTGGAGTGACAAGGAAGTTGATCGTGCCGCCGCCGTGTTTCGAGAACGAGAACGGGGTGGGACTCGTCGTCACCTGGACCGTACATGGCGTCGGTGTCGGCGTTGGCGTCGGGGTTCCACCGGGCGATGGTGAAATACTTGGAGTTGGTGTTGGCGTTGGTGTTGGTGTCGGTGTCGGCGTCGCTGTAGGTGTTGGATCGGGATTTGGCGTTGGCGTCGGTGTCGGCGTCGCTGTAGGTGTTGGATCGGGACTTGGTGTCGGCGTCGGAGTGGGCGTCGCGTCCGGATTGTTGTTGCCGTTAACTGTTGAACCGGAATCGATGCCGGTGAGTCCGTTTACGTTTACGTTTACGTTCGGTACGTCGTCGAGATAGACGTCGCTATCGATAGTTACGTCGCCGGAGCGCGTAACGTCGACGACGCGCTGGTCGTTTGGATCGTTGCCCCATTGCATCGCGATACTGACCTTGATTTCAGTCAGCGGCAGATCGACCAAACGTCCGCGCCAGTCAAACACCAACGCGATCGGATCGGTTGCAAAAACAACACCATCGTCGAGTGTGATGGTTCTCGTCTCCACTGTGCCGTTGCCGTCGAAGTCCATCCTCACGCGATACGTGGTCCCGTTGAGCACTTCAACGCCCGCCATCTCTGCCGGGTTCAACGGATGGCGACGCACTGAATCGACACGCGCTTTTTCTACGTAGCTCGCGAGCAGGCGGGAAGAGTTGGTTAGACGAATGCGCTGCTTCGCCGCCGAGATCCCCATAAATGCCAACCCCGAAACGATACTGACCACGCCTAGCGTGATGAGTAGCTGCATCATCGAGAAGCCGGCTTGCTTCATTACGGTCTTACGCCGATCGATTCGGACGTCTTTTCGAGTTTGGACGGGCATCACTCCTCCGCGGGAACTGAGGGTCGGCAGAACTTTCCCGCGTCAGCGTTGTGCAATGGCCATGCCGCCCGGGATGGACCATCAAAATGAAGGTTTTTGAAGGATGCAGTGAGCGGGTTAAGGCTTGAGTGTTACCTATGGTGACGCCGAGTGGAAGCGCGCTTCCTAAAGTTTTCTGCGGAATTAAGGACCTTTTAACTCTTTATTTCGGGAGGGAAGCGGACAGGGATTAACCCGATTCTCAAAGAATCGTCCGCTGTGGCTGCGGTGCCGCACGCCGCAATACAGTTGGACGACAAAGCGTCTCGGTGATCTTCGGATTGCCGAGGCGCAGCTTTATTGTTGAGACTTCGAAGGCGGCTCGAATTCCTCGCTGGTGGAAACAACACTCTCAGTATGCGAGAGCTGCATCGTCAACAGCGAAGGTTTGTAGTCGAAAGCTTTTGGTCCACCACGCGTGTTCTGCACCAGCATTACCAGGTAATCCTGATTCTCTCTAAACCGGCTGACACTTCCGCGCTGGTTCATAATCACAAACAAGAGAGTCTCGCCATTTGCTGTGCGCATCTGGCCGACAAGCGAACTCGCGCCGCCGTCCGTGCGCAACAGCGTTCCGGTTTTGGCGATCACGCTGCCGCGCCACGCGGGACCAGTGAAACGATCTTCGAGTGTGCCCGGATCGATGCCCGCGACCGGCATGATCGCCGAGGGTCCCAAACGGTTTTTCTGTAACTCAGCTCGCAGCGCGCGATAGACCTTCATCATCACGCGGGGTGAAATACGATTTACTCCGAGGCCGCTCAACGTCGAGATCCTCAGATCGTCGGGCATGAGTTGCAGTTCAGAAATTAACCGCTGCCGCACTGCTTCGGGACCACCGAGAGCGTCGCCGATGCGATCGGCCATGAAGTTATTCGAATAGCAGAGCAGTACCTTGAGAATGTCGACCAGCTTGCTCGACCGCTGCGTCAGCAGAAGTTTCGCTGCCTGTGGAACCGGTGCGACGCCGACGCCGCCCATCACCTGTACACTCGGTACGTTTTCCAAACTCGCGCGATCGTTCAGCAACGTGCGCTCGTAATTCCACGCCTGCGTAGCCGCCGGACGGCGCAAGGTGGAATCCAAGGTGTCGTAAAACTGTTCCCCGGATCGTGTCGCGGAGGAACTGAAGTTCATCGTAAAGCCCGGTGCGACGAACAGATCGCCGGTGACTTGCTTGATACCGAGTGTGTTTAGTTCGCGCGCGATCAGGATTGCGTGTTCGTAGTGAAACGAAGGATCGCGCCCGGAGATGTAAAGATTGCCGTTGATTACGCCGGTGGTTTTGTCCAACTGGCCGTCAGTCCAGACGGCGGTTGCGAAGCGATGATCCGCGCCGAAAGTTCTCAAGGCGACGAGCGCGGTGGCGAGTTTCAGCGTCGAAGCGGGATTGAACTGCGCGGTTTCGTTCTGTGATGAAACGATCTTGCCGTCGAGTGTTTCGACGAGCACGCCTTGCACGCCGTAAAGCGGCCGAACTGATTCGGACGGAGAAGGCGACGGAGAAGGCGACGGAGATGGTTGGGCATCTTGTGAAAGAGCCTGCCCACACACGGCGAGCACCAGTATCATTAGGGCGGTTAGTTGTTTCAATCCATTCATCATCCCGGATTCATTATAGCCGTGTTTCCGAAGCCACGGATTTATATTGATGACACGAATGCCCTAAAGAGTTCGTTGACAAGCTTTCAGAGGCGCTCATAGAATCGCGGTGTTGACAAACTACAGTGCAACGCAATCAAGAACCCGTCACAGTTGAACGAGTGGTTGCCACTCACCGGGCGCGCCGCAAAGAGATTCGCAAGCGGCTCGGCGAGTTTGAGGACGTTTGGCGCAAAGGATCCGACGCGCGGCTTTGGGAAGAACTTGCGTACTGCATCTTCACTGCCGGAGCTTCCGCGCGCATGGGCCTCGATTCTGTCGACGCGGTGCGACCGTTGCTACTCGACGGTGAAGCCGAAGCGATGACCGCGGCACTCAAGCAAGCCGGCGCACACCGTTTTCCAGTCGCGCGTCCGCAGTATATCGTGGTCACGCGCAACTACTTTCGCGCAACCTTCGGCATGGCGTTGCGCAAACGCCTGCGCAGTTTC
>DATEHX010000094.1:0-2535 GCA_035279345.1 Pyrinomonadaceae bacterium
AAAACGCGAAACCACGCCGGAGTACTGCGAACCCGGATCCTGCCGCGGTCCAAACACGTTGAAGTAACGCAACGAAACAGTTTCCAACCCATAAACTCGCGTGAACACCTGACAGTAATACTCGCCGACGAGCTTCGCCACCGCGTACGGCGACAACGGATCGGGAGCCATCTGCTCTACTTTGGGTAACGTCGGCTGATCGCCGTAAGCAGAACTCGATGCCGCGTAAACTACGCGCCGCACGTTAGCGTCGCGCGCCGCGAGCAGCAACGAAAACGTACCGTCAACCGAAGCAATATGTGTTTGGGTAGGCTCGGCAACTGATCGCGGGACTGAAGGAATTGCCGCTTCGTGAAAAACGAGTTCGGCGCCGTCGAGTGCTTTCTTGAGAACAGTCTCGTCCGCGACGCTGCCTTCGATGAAATCTATGTCGCCGCCGATCTCTTCGATGTTCTCACGATGTCCGGTCGAGAGATCGTCAAGCACTCTGACGCGCGCGCCGCTCGCGCTCAGCGCGGAAGCGATGTGTGAACCAATGAAACCCGCGCCACCTGTGACAACAACAGTTCCCGTTAATGACATCGTTTACCGGCCTACACCCACGTACTCAAAACCGAGTTCCTTCATATCGTCCGGATCGTAAATGTTGCGCAGGTCCGCAACTTTCGGCGTCGTCATCAAGTCGCGAATGCGGGCCAGGTCGAGAGCGCGAAACTGGTTCCACTCGGTAACAAACACGAGCGCATCCGCGCCGGTCACAGCCGCGTATTCGTCGTCGGCATACTCAATCTCTGAAAGTATCTTTTTCGCCTCGGCCATCGCCACCGGATCGTATGCGCGCACACTGGCGCCGTCAGCGATCAGGCTATGAATGATTCCGATTGCCGGAGCCTCGCGCATGTCGTCGGTCTCGGGTTTGAAAGCGAGACCAAGCACCGAGATCGTCTTGCCATTCAATTCGCCGACCAGCTTGCGAATCTTGCCGAGCACATGCTGACCCTGGCGGTGATTAACTTCGATCACCGCGTCGACAATCAACGAACCGGATTCAAACTGCCGCGCGACTGACGCCAACGCGCGTGTGTCTTTCGGAAAACACGAACCACCAAATCCCGGACCAGGGTGCAGAAACTTGCTGCCGATGCGCTTGTCCATGCCGATCCCACGCGCGACGTCGTGAACGTCGCAACCGATCTTGTCGCAAAGATTCGCGATCTCGTTAATGAACGAGACTTTGGTCGCGAGAAAAGCGTTGGCGGCGTACTTCGTCAACTCGGCGGCTTCCAAAGAAGTGATCACAAACGGCGCTTCGATCAAGTAAAGCGGGCGATACAGATCTTTCATGATCGCGATCGCTTCCTCATCGCGGCTGCCGATCACTACACGGTCGGGACGCATGAAGTCGTTGATAGCAGCGCCTTCGCGCAAAAACTCAGGATTGGAAACCACCCCAAACGTCGCCTTGGTCTTCTTTCGTTCAGCGATCAGCTTGCGAATGTGTTCACCAGTGCCGATCGGCACAGTCGACTTGGTGACGACCACCTTGTAACCGTTCATGTAATCCGCGATCGAACCCGCCGCACTCTCTACAAAACTGAGATCCGGCGAACCATCGGGCTTTGGCGGTGTGCCAACGGCAAGAAAGATGACCAGCGCCTGTTCGACAGCTTGTTTCACGTCAGTGGTGAAACGTAAACGTCCGGCTTGGGTGTTTTTGGCAACCAGGTGTTCGAGACCCGGTTCGTAGATGGGCATGACGCCGTCGAGCAGGCGTTCGATCTTTTCCTTGTCCACGTCGACGCAGGTAACGTCGACACCAAATTCAGCGAAGCAGGCTCCCGTGACGAGTCCTACATAACCAGTACCGATAACAGCAATATGCATGTGATGGTGGGGCTTTACAAAATCTTGCGGGTCACGCGCAGATTTCGCGTGACCCGCAAGGTCAATTCAGGTGACCGTAGCGCTGGTAGCCAGTGCCACAGTGTTTTTCTTACTCAACCGAACGAACTACTTGGTCGGGCTGACTACGGTAATATCGCCACCGAAGTTCAGATCGTTGTTGTGGAACGCGGCGTAAAGAACACCCGCCACGGCGCCACCGACGGCCAGCAGCAACACGGCCAAGGCGCCGCCGCTCATGTCGTCGTCATCGTCATCGGTTTGGGGATTCGGCACACCAGCGGTTGCACTCTCGCCGGCAGCGACAGTCTTCGAAGTGTTGCCACTGCGGAACTGCGCAACGCCCGATTGAGTCGCAACTGATGTGCGGCCACGGAACGCGCTAACCGTAAAGCTTGTTGCTTGAGTACCGTCGACCAGAACCGTGCCGTCCTTGGTGGTCAGGTTAACCGTGGTTCCGGCGAGCGTGGATACCTGGGCACTGCCGGTTTCGAGCATCGCAGTGATGCTGTTGTCCGCAAAGCTAAGGCGAAGATTGCTGTTCGGAGCAAGTTCAACACGTCCGACCTTGCTGATGTTCACCGATGCGCTGCTTTGAGCCGCGGTGCTGATCGTGGAATCAGAAAACACCGT
>DATEHX010000095.1:0-5137 GCA_035279345.1 Pyrinomonadaceae bacterium
TCATACGGCGATGCGATGATAACCTGAGTGGAGCACGTTCATTACTTGCACAGTCAGCACTATCATTACACGTCGACGCGTTTCGCGAAAGGGGGTTGTTACTCGCAGTCGCAAATCTTTGCAACGATCGATCATGTTTTCGAGCACGTGATCGATCGTGTACTGGTGCACGCCCGTGCCTTCGGCAACGATCTGCCGCACCTCGCGGCGCACCTTGCGCAAGAAACTCGCGGCGCTCGGTTTTGTTTTGTGTCGTGGATCATCAGAAAAGATCCGGCGCAGATCGCGATCGTAAACGTTGGGCCACTCGAAATTGTAACGTTCGCGTTTGCGGCGATAGTGTTCGCGCAAAGTGATCCGCAACGCCGAGAGTGGTTCGACTTTCGTGCGCGTACGGTTCTTTGGTTTGGTGCCCGCGATCTGTTCCATCAACTCGTCGATGTACTCGAGCTTTAGCAACGCAGGCCAGTCACGATAGCGGCGCCGCCATTGCGAACGCGGCGTGAGCCACACGGCGAATGTTTCAGCGAAGTCTTCCGCCGGATGCGCCTGCGCATACCACGCGGGCAAGTGCAAAACGTAGCGCCGGCTCTTGGGGCGTGGTTTGTAAAAGTCCGGATATGGCTGCGCGAAGGAGCCGAACAGCTCGCGATGTTGCCGTTTGAAGTGCAGCCGGAAAGCCGTGTCGAGCGCGTGCCCGGCTTCGTGACGCAAAATGCGCATGCACTCCTTGTCCGTGCCGCCTTCGATCTCGAGCATTTGGCGGCGTTCCAGCTTCATCAGCCGCGGGTGGGCGAGGTAAAACGGAATCGCGATCCCCGGCACGCCGTCGGGCGAAAACCACTCTTCAGCCAGCCAAACATGGGGTTTGAAGCGGATTCCACGGGAATTCAACTCGCTGTAAAGCCGCTTAATGTGGGGTTCGAGAAAGGAGCCCTTGATTTTGATTGGCAAATCGCAGATGCGCAGATCTAGCAACTGCTCATCGGTGAGACGGTGCCAGGGGAATCTGTATGCCACGGCGGCACATTCTAGCCGCCTCGCCTAATCCGTTCAAACGTGGTACTTTTCCCCTCCGCCTTGCGCGTTTTAGATAGACATCAAACCGGGAGTTCCAATGCTAAAAACACTATCAACTATCTTCTGCCTCGTTGTCCTTTCGGTTACCGCGAGTGCCGACACCAAAGTCAAAATCCGCCAGACGAGCGGCGGCCAGACTTACGAAAACACCAGCTACATCAAAGGCAAACGCCAGCGCAGCGAAAACATGGGTGGCCAGATGGTCACGGTCACGCAGTGTGACCTGCGGCGGAACATCACGATCATGCCGTCGACACGGACGTACATGATTCAGTCGTACGATCAATCACCTGGGCAACCGTCCACTTCGACTGCCGCGAACACGACCGCAACATCACAGCCATCGAAAAAAGGTGGCCTTGTGACGTCGACCGTTACCACTCGCGACACCGGCGAGCGCAAACAGATGTTTGGCTACACGGCGCGACACATCATCACGACGATGGTGATGGACTCGAGCCCTGATGCGTGCAATACCTCGAAGATGAAGATGGAAACCGACGGTTGGTACATCGACGCTGCTTTCGCGCTCGATTGTGACCTCGGCAGCAACTACACGCCTCCACGCACGCACGCGAGTGGTGGTTGCCAGGACCGTTACCAAACCAAAACGATCGGCACCGCGAAGAAGGGTTATCCGGTTTACGAGAAGATGACGATGTTTGGTCCGGACGGCCGTGAGAGTTTCTCGACGATCAATGAAGTCGTTGAGTTCTCGCAGGCGACGTTGGATCCGGGTTTGTTTGACGTGCCGGAGGGTTATCGCGAAGTGCAGGACTACGCGAGCATGTACGGCGCCCCAGCGGGAATGCCTTCAGCTTCTGACATAGCGGCTGCTGCTTCGGGCAACAACACGAGTTCTACCAGTGTTCCGAGTTCTACAACTCCTGCCGCGACGGCGAAGCCTGCTGAAGCCCTTGGTCCGAAGAAAGCAGGCGTCATTCGCATCGGCGTAGTCACAGTCAAGATCGACAAAGTCACCGAAGGAATGAACGCCGCCAACCTCGCGACTGCCGTTCAGGCCACACTACAAGAAAAACTCAAAGCGCCGAACGTTGAAGCTGTGCCGATCCAGGCAACAGTTCTCAACCAGATCGAAGCCGAAGCGCGCCAGAAAGAATGCGACTTCCTCGTCTACACAGCCGTCTCGCTCAAGAAAGGCGGCGGCGGACTCGGTGGCATGTTTGGTAGCACAGCAGCGCAGGTTGCGGCCGCCACGGTTCCGTACGGCGGCAGCACTACAGCCGCGATCGCCACAAACACAGCGGCCAGCGTCGTCGTCGCCGACATCAAAGCGCGCGATGAACTAACGGTCGATGTGAGACTGGAGAAACCCGGCGCAGGCTATCCGGCCTTCAGCAAGCAGTACAAAGGCAAAGCAAAAGCAGCAGGTGAAGACATCGTCACACCGCCTTCTACACAAGCCGCACAAGGTCTTATCGAGGCAGCCACAAAGCAGTAAAACTGTCTTGTGCCTCTTGTGCTTCTTGTGCCTCTTTGTGGCTTAACTGCCCGGCATAACGCCCGTCTTCAAATATGAAGACGGGCATTGTTTTTCAACCACACACTCCGCGCACAACGGACCCCGCGCTTTGCAGGTCCGCCGCCCGTGAAAAATCATCAAGTGCGGAAAGATCACCCAATCCTTCCGCGGCACAATCTCGATCAGGTCCAGTTCGATCTTCTCCGCGGTCTTCTCCTGCGAGAATGCCAGCCGGTGCGAGAGTCGCGTAACGTGCGTATCAACGACCACACCCGCTTTGATCCCAAACGCATTGCCCAACACGACGTTCGCCGTCTTGCGCGCGACGCCCGGCAGTTCGAGTAACTCGTCCATCGTGTGCGGCACCTCACCGCCAAACTCGTCAATCAACATCTTCGAGGTGCCCTGGATCGACTTCGTCTTGTTGCGAAAGAAGCCGGTCGAGTGAATGTCTTTCTCCAATTCACTCGCCGGCACCTTCAAATAGTCTTCCGGTTTGCGGTACTTGCGAAACAAATCCGCGGTGACGATGTTCACGCGTTCGTCGGTAGACTGCGCCGAGAGGATCGTCGCGATCAAAAGCTCAAACGGGTTAGTGTGGTTGAGCGCGGTTTTCGCATCGGGATAGGCACGTTTCAAACGACGCATAACTTCCCTCAACCGTTGTCTTCGCTCTTCCACACTTTCACGTTTGGCCATCGATTATCCTGTCCTCTTCAGTTTTCCTGTTCTCTTGGCCCATGCCTCGATGCGCACGAAGGCCCAGAGTCCGAGTGGCAACAGTATTGCACCCATCAACCCGAGAATCAGCAACTCATGTGTGACTGCTGACAAGGGCGCACCGGCCAGGTGCTCCGCGGTCGAGTTGGGATTACCAACGCCAAACAGTTTGCGGCACGCCGACAGTGTGTAAGTCGCAGGCGACACTGTCGAGAGTGGTTGCAGCCAGCCGGGCAAGACCTCGATTTCATAATAAACTCCTGAAACCAGCAGAAGCGAGCCTTGAAAGATGTGCGTCGCTTCCGCGCCTCGCTCCGCGCTCATCACCGGAAAGATAGCCGCAAACAGACCAAGACCGACGAACGCCATCGTACTTACGGCCAGCACGACCAGCACGCCGAAGAAGTTCACGCCACGCAGGTGCAGGTTGGTGAACGCCATCAGACCAACCAGCACGATCACGCTCGTCACGATGCTGTTCAGTAACGAGAACAGACTAACGCCGAGCAGATGCACCGCACGCGAAACCGGCGCCATGAACGTGTACTCCAGCGTTCCTTCCCAACGTTCGTAAGCGATCGACATCGCGATCTCGTTGTAGAGCCACGAGAGATAATTCCACAGCAGCGCGCCGACAACGAGTTTCAGCGTGAGTTGATAGTCGCCCTGCGCGACGCCGATCAGCGCCACTGTCGCGGACGTCACGAGGGCGTAGAAGTTGAACACGATGACCCAGCCGATATACCGGCGGGTGATGTGCCACCCGCGGAACAGGAAGGCCCACGTTTGTCTTAATGTTGCTTCCATAGTTCTGCCTCCTAAAACCGCCACAGGCTGCCACCAATTGGCACGGACTCCACAGACTGAAAACTGGCTTGTCCGTGTTTGTCTGTGTAATCCGTGGCTAATCGCCTACAGCAGCGAGTTCCTCGTTTACGAGATCTTCGCCAGTAAGCGCGATGAACGCGTCGTCGAGCGTTGGGGCGCCGGATATCCGCTTCAACTCCGCCGCCGTTCCTTCAGCGACTAGCTTGCCCTGCGCGAGAAAACCGATCCGCACACACAAACGTTCTGCTTCCGCCATGTCGTGCGTCGTCAACAGAATCGTCGTGCCCTCGCGGTATTGCAGGTCTTCAAGAAACGACTGCACGTCGCGCCGGCTTTTCGGATCGAGTCCGGTGGTCGGTTCGTCCAGCAACAAAAGCGGCGGATTGATCATCAACGCGCGAGCGATACTGATCTTCTGCTGCATACCGCGGCTCATCTCTTCGAGCGGCGTGGAAAACTTCGCGTTCTCCATTCCGAGTCGTTCGAGAATGTCCATCGCTTTTCGTTCCGCTTCACGCGCGTTCTGTCCGTAGAGCAACGCCGTGTAGAGCAGGTTCTCGCGTGCCGAGAGCTTCTTGTAGAACGCGGCGTCCACACTGACCCGTCCGATGATCCGGCGCACCTGGTCCTGCTGCTCGGGCAAACGAAACCCGAGCATGCTGACCTCGCCGCTATCGGCGATCAGCAGGGTCGACAGAATGCGGATCAAACTCGACTTACCCGAGCCGTTCGGACCGAGAAGACCATACGTTTCGCCCTTCGCAACGCTGAACGAAACGTCGTCAACCGCCCAGAGCGCCGTCGACTTACGGAACCCGTTTCGTTTGCGGAAACACTTGCGCAGGTTGCGTACCTGAATAGCCTGTTTTTGCATGATCACCTCAAAAGTGGACGCCAAAGGGCCACTGGAAAAACGATTGATTTGTTTGGGAAAAGAAGTTTGCGACTGAGCGTGCGTCTACTCGCCCGCAGATTACTGCAAGCGAATGGACTCAACTCCAGCCGCGAAGAAGCGCGGAGGAGTTA
>DATEHX010000096.1:0-44105 GCA_035279345.1 Pyrinomonadaceae bacterium
AGCCCGACGGGTGATGTACGGGAAATTTACAACGAACAAGGGGATTGATATGAGTTCCATGAAAACGAATCGACCGCTCGCGATGGTCACCGGCGCCTCGACCGGCATCGGTTACGAACTCGCGATCTGTTGCGCGAAAGAAGGATTTGATTTGCTGGTGGTGGCTGATGAGCCGGAGATCAATGAAGCCGCGGCGCAGTTTCGCAATTATGGTGTTGAAGTAGAAGCCGTGGAAGCGGATCTCGCGACGCTCGAGGGTGTTGACGAGTTTTACGAGGCGGCGCGTGGACGGCAGGTCGATGCGTTGCTCGCGAATGCGGGTCACGGGCTTGGTGGAGGTTTTCTCGATCAGAGTTTTGACGAGGTGCAGCACGTGATCGATACAAACATTACCGGCACGGTGTATCTGATTCAGAAAGTCGGTCAGGACATGCGCGAACGCGGGAATGGCCGAATTTTGATTACCGGATCGATCGCCGGTTTTACGCCGGGCACTTACAACGCGGTTTACAACGCTAGCAAGGCTTTTATTGACTCGTTTTCGTTTGCGTTGCGATCTGAGTTGAAGGATGTAGCGCCCGAGGTGACGGTGACGTGCTTGATGCCGGGCGCAACGGAAACGGAATTCTTTGAACGCGCTGGAATGGAAGACACGGAGATTGGGCAGTCGAAGAAAGACGATCCGGTTGAGGTGGCGAAGGTCGGTTTCGAGGCGATGATGAATGGCGAAGGCGACGTCGTGAGTGGGTTCAAGAACAAGGTGCTGTCGACGGTGGCGAACGTCACGCCGGCGGGAATGTTGGCCGAGCAACATAAGAAGAAAGCGAAGCCCGGATCAGCGAATAGCTAAACCGTTAAGCCACAAAGAGGCACAAGAAGCACAAAAGGCACAAGAAGTATAAAAAGAGGTTTGCTAACGCATTTATACCTTTTGTGCCTCTTGTGCTTCTTGTGCCTTTTGTGGCTAACGAAGCGACACCCGAACCCCGGCGCGGAACAGAACCGGTGGGCCGACGGTGAAGACCGGTGTGCTGCTGATTTCGTAGCGTACGCCGGTCAGGTTTTGAAAGGCGGCGAAGAATCGCAGTTGTTCCGAAACTGAGCGCGAGACTTCGGTGTCGAGTGTGAAGTAACTCCGCAAAGGCAAAGCGTTCAGGGGGTCGTCGAATTGTTGGCCGACGAAGCGTCCCTGTGTCGCTGCCGTCCATCTGCCGTTCGTGTAACTGATCTGAAAGTTGAACTGGTTGCGCGGAATCTGCGGCACGAACAGTCCCTCGAGCGTACGATTCGCAGGAAAACGCAGCACCGTCGAATCTGACAACAGATACTCGCCTGCGATTTCCCAATCTTTGTTTGGCTTAAAACCAGCGGACAGTTCAACGCCCCGCGCGCGAATCGCTCCGAGGTTTTGGCGTTGACGAGTGATCAAAGCCGGCGTTGTCGTGAGCGTAACGTTCGCGACTGAGTCGCTGATCTCGCTCCAGTAGAAGTTGCCGCGAACAAAGAGTCTTTCACCCAACGTTTGAAATCCCACGCCCGCTTCTCCGCCAGTGAGACGTTCAGCGCTGAGATCGGAATTAGCATTAGTCACAACATTTCCAACGCGGAAATTGCGATAGAGTTCGTTGAGCGTCGGCGTGCGAAACGCGCGATATGCCGACGCGCTTACTGATATTCCGTTTTCAAACCTTCTCAATACCGAAACTCTCGGACTTAAAGCGATCTCAGATCGATCGGCAAAGAGGGCGAGATTCGAAAAGCCATCATAGTTGCGCCAGGTATCGATCCGCGCTCCCAAACTCACGACCCACGACTTCAGCGGCAACGAATAGTTGCCAAAAGCACCAAACGACCTTTGCCGCCCACCAGCATCGACAAACCTTTCCGCACTGTGCCCGCGAACATATCGCCCTTCAACACCCGCCGAGATCAAATGCTTGTCGCCCAGCGGCCTGCGCCACTGAAACGCAAAGCCGAGTTGCTGCGACGGATTCCGTTGCCGGTTGGTCAACACTTCTGAATTTCGATCGAGTGCGACCGCCGTGAAGTTCTGATTGAAGTTCTCACTCGATCCGTAAAGACGAAGCGAGAAGTCGCCCGCGTGCCACGACGACCAGTCGCCGCCGAGATCGAGTGAGGTGATACGCGTGTCGTTGATCTGCAACGGCGTTCCATTTTCCCGGCTCTCACCAAACGATCCGAACCGCAGAAACGAGCGTACGCGTGGTCCAAACGTTTTTGATAACAGTAACGATCCGGCGATGTCTGACGTTCCGGCCGCAACATCAACCGCCCCGCGTTGTTCCGGCGGCACGAGCACGTATCCATCGGTGCGCAACGCCTGTAGCGATAATCCCAATCCAAAGCTGCGCCACGATTTTCCCGCACTCATCGATGCGGTGGCCGTCGACTCGTTTCCGCCGGACGCTTCGAAATCGAGATACGTCGCGGGCGCAGTTCGAGTCAGAATATTGATTACGCCACCGAGGGCACCGCTGCCATACAGATCGGACGTCGCGCCATTGAAAATCTCAACACTCTCGATCCCCACACGCGGCACGCGGTTCCAATAAACCCAACCACCAAATGGACTATTGAGCGGCACACCGTCGTACATCACGAGCGCGCGACTCGCGCCATTCGCGCCGACGCCTCGTAGCGAAACGCCCTGTGTCGTCGGGTTTGCAGTCAAACTTCCCGAACGTCTGAACAACGAGAAGCCCGGCGTTTGTCGCAAGACGTCGTCAATCGTGAGCGCACCCGACAGCGCGATTTCACGGCGGCCGATCGCGTACTGGCTCGCGGGTGTGGCGGGGATGCGTTCGTCACCCGCGGTCACCACGATGCGCTCCATCAAGCTCGCCGGTTCAAGCAAGATTTGAAGATCGCCGGCCGGTTGCGAATCGAGCTCGACGCGCGCGGTGTTGAAGCCCGCGGACTGCACGGTCAACGTTCCACTCTCAGGCACACTCACCAACGTGAACTTCCCGCTCTCATCCGTACGCGTCCGTACAATTCTTCCGCCGAATTCAAACTCGACTTCAGCCTGCGCGATCTTCGCGCCCGTTGAATCGGAGACGACACCTGAGATCACACGCTCCTGAGCCTGCACACTCGCGCAGACGAATAACACGCAGACCAACACAAGACATGTTTGTAATCTTCCGGTACACGAATGCATTGATGTTGTTCTATTTCTCATCTCGGATGTGGATCAAAAGCATAGCATTACAACGCCATCCGAATTGCATGTTGTTTCTGGTCCCAGAACCGTGAACACATCTCTTCCATCACCGAGACTCGTGCGAGCCGCGCTTGTTGGCAGCACCATTCTGTTCTGCACAACCTGTACACCTAATCGAACTGAACCACCGTGGTCCATCGAGAATCGCGTACTCGCAGCGCCGACTGCGGTTTTGTCGCTCATCGCGACCGGCTTCATCGGGTTCGGTTTGTGGGTGCATCACATGTTCGCGGCGCCGATACCGCAGCGACTACTACGCGGTTCATCGCAACGCTTGGAATGTTAGGAAGCGTGATCCTTTTTCTGGTGACGTTTGCGCAGGTGATTGCGACGGTTTATTACGATCCGTGTCAGTTGTGAGGAAAGACAATGCCTCCCGCAAAGACGCAAAGACGCAAAGGCGCAAAGGTTTCTCTAATTGTTATCACTCACTTTTCTTTGCGTCTTTGCGTCTTTGCGGGAGACTTCTTGTCTGCTTGTGTCTTTTTTTTACCGTCGCGCTCGCTCACGGACAACCCCACGACTGGCACGACCTTGCGCGGGCGTGGAGCTTTGAGCCTTTGGTGGTGCTTGGGTTGGCGGCGTCGTTGATCTTGTTCGCGGGTGGACTATGGCGGACTTGGCGGCTGCTAACGATTCCACTCGTCGCACTGGTCACGCTCGCCGGATCTGTTTGGTATCCGTCTTACACCGGTTTGACGAACTCGTGGGGATTGACGCCGCTGGAGGACCAGCAACTCGGCGGATTAATCATGTGGATTCCGGCGGGACTGGTTTACATCATTGCGGGCCTCGCGTTGTTTGCGGGCTGGTTGCGGGAAGCTGAAGTGCGTGCCGCGCGCCGCGAGCGCGCCGGCGTTCTGTTGAACTCATGAAGAAGATCCTGGAGATTGCGCTCGGCCTAGTTACGAGTGTCGGCGGGTTTTTGGAGATTGGTTCGATTGCGACCGCGGCGCAGGCAGGCGCGGAGTTTTCGTTTCAACTGATCTGGGCAATTGTGCTCGGCGGCATCTGCATCATCTTTCTCGTCGAGCAGGCGGGAAGATTTGCGGCTGTGAGCGGGCGTACCTTGCCCGACGCGATTCGCGAACGGTTTGGGTTCAACTACTTCGCGTTCATGTACGCGAGTCTCGGCCTCGTGAGTCTGCTGGTCCTGGCGGCGGAGATCGGTGGTGTTTGCATCGCGCTCGAACTGGCAACCGGCATCGGATTTCAGTGGTGGGGCGTGCCGGTAGCCCTGGTGATCTGGTTAGTGATTTGGAAGGGCACGTTTGGGCTCATTGAAAAAGGTATTTCGGTGCTCGGACTGGTGACGCTCTCGTTTGTGATTGGTGCCGTTATTTTGCATCCACCGTGGCGCGAAGTGGCGGAGGGCGCTACGTTGTCGTTACCGCACCATGATTCAGCTCGTTACTGGTTCATCGCGGTTTCAATTCTCGGCGCGACGATCTCGCCGTATCTCTACTTTTTCTACTCGTCGGGCGCGATCGAAGACGAGTGGAAGGAAACGCACGTCGGCATCAATCGGATCATCGCGACTAGCGGCATGACGTTTGGTTCGGTGATCTCGATCTCGGTGCTGGTGTTGGCGGCGATGCTACTGCTGCCGCGCGGAATGAAGGTCGAACACTATTCCGAGCTGCCAACGTTGCTCGTTCCGGTTTTTGGCGAAACGGGTTTTTGGTTGCTGGTTGCGTCGCTCGGCATTGCGTGTCTCGGCGCGGCGATGGAGATCACCTTGCAGATGGCGTACATGACGGCGCAGGGATTTGGTTGGAACTGGAGCGAGAACCAAAAGCCGATTGAAGAAGCTCGGTTTAGTTTTGCTTACACGGTGACGATTGTTTTGGGAATGTTGCCGGTTTTGTTTGGCCTCGATCCGTTGACGATGACGGTTTTCTCGATGGCCCTGACGGCGGCGACGTTGCCGGTATCGGTCGTGCCGTTTCTGTTTTTGATGAACGACTACAGCTACGTTCGCGTGTATCGCAACGGTTGGATCTCGAATGCAGTGGTGATTGCAATCATCGGGCTCGCGTTTGTGCTCGCGGTGGTTACGATTCCACTTCAGATCTTTGGAGGCGGTTGATGGAACTGGTGCGGGATTGTTTGGATAAACAGTTGGATGATTCAGGGAAGCGGCGCATGGGCCGCGTTGATGGGATCATTCTCGTACTCGAGCCGGATCGCGCGCCGCGTGTTGCTTATATTGAAGTCGGCGTCACGACGTTGATGAATCGTTTGAGTGTTCACGTTGGCCGGAAGTTGTCGCGTTGGATGAGGAATCGCGGGATCTCGCCGGATCCGTTTCGCATTCCGTGGGTCAAGCTGAAGATCGGTTTGAACCAGGTGATTGCGGATGTCGAAGCAGAGAAGTCGCCGGCGCTGGAGTGGGAGCTGTGGTTGCGGAAGAGAGTGATCGGACGAATTCCGGGAGCCAAATGAAGCGGCATGAGATACATCTGGAGTTGTTGCTTGGGAAGCGAGTGTTTGCGCTCAACGGCCGGTCCATCGGGCGGCTTGAAGAAGTGCGCGCGGAACTGAATGCACGCGGCTCTTGTTTTGTGACGGAGTTTTTGGTTGGGAGTT
Organism: Pyrinomonadaceae bacterium; assembly: GCA_035279345.1. Taxonomy (GTDB): domain Bacteria; phylum Acidobacteriota; class Blastocatellia; order Pyrinomonadales; family Pyrinomonadaceae; genus PSRF01. The sequence goes on from DATEHX010000096.1 coordinate 5,834, forward strand.
ATGCGTTCCTGGAGCGGTTGTCGGCGTGGCAAATGGGCCGGGCGATTTTGCGGACGCTGCACATGCGGCGCAGGGAAGGTTATCGCGTACGTTGGGAGCAGTTGGACCTATCCGATCCGCACCGGCCGCGGCTTGTGTGTGAAGTTGAGGAGTTGATGCGACTGACATGAAACAAATTTGTTTGGTCTGTGTAATCTGTGGTTTCTTGCTTGGCTGTGCGAAAAGCTCCGCAGGCCGGCCGCAAGCTCTACACCGCCAACGGTCTCTCAGACGATATCTCCGTCATCGACACCACCACGAACAAAGTAATCGCCACCGTCAAAGCCGGCGACGCCCCCTGGGGCATCGCGCTTTAAACGGCGGCGACACGGGTTCTTCGAAAATTAATTCCGAACTAGCATCGAATCACTAGACTCTTGCTTAGGGACAGACTCTTCAGCCGCGCTCGAAAGGTCTAGTGGCTTTGGACTCTCGGGTATCCGCTCTATTTTAGTTACGACCGTATTCTTGTTTACCTCTTCAGACTTAACTGTTCTCGCTACGAGAAGATCGATCACGCCTAGATAAAATTTATCGCTGAAGCCTGCGAGAAAGGCCACAATCCAAAATGAGTTTATATTGACTGTAGAACTCGCAGCCGCGCTCGCCGTGGTCTGAGCCGCACCCGAAGCGGTTAGCAAAACCAAACCTGAGTTAAGAGCGATATAAACAACACCGCCCATGATGATTCCGATAATTGGTCTCGCAATCAGCCATCTGAATTCGGTTGCAAACCGAATCTGTCCCTGCTCTGTGTAGAACCGATAAAGAATCGCCGCCAGGCTTCCGGCTGCGCCCCAGAGGATGACCGATTGCGGCACGCCAAAAAGGTATCGAGGAGTTGGCGAAACAAAGTCAATACGAGCAGCAAAGACGAGCGCTGCGACGTATACGATCATGATGGCGATCGCTGCATATTGCCAGTAACGCTCTTCCTTTTGTTCCCGTTCTTCACGACTTACCAGTTCGCGAAGAGAGTTCACATAACTTTGTACGATGCTCAGCTCACCAGTGCTTCGCGCGTCATCCAGCCCGTTTCCCGCCTGGGCAGCAAACTGTGATGCCTCACTAAATCTTTTCTCATCGCCGAAAAATACGCGAGACGCCTTGCTTGAAAGCTTGAAGAGTTCCTCCCGGAAGTATTCTTTGCGTCCCTCCATAGTAGCTAAACGCATTGAAACGTATGCCTCTTCCGCTTTGCTAAGCTTCTCCGCCGCCCGGGCCAGCCTTTTAGCAAAAATGAAATAGTAGAAGGGAACAACAATCATCCCGGCGAGCAGCCACAACAGCAGCACCTGAACTCTAAAACTAAGAGCGTCCGCCAGCGTAAGCCACTGAAAAATGGCAGGAGTCTTGCCAGCAATAACTGCAAGAGAGACCGAAAACAAAGGGATACCATAGGCGAGTGCGGTAGTTCGCTCAGTTGAGGTTGCGCCGTACGCTGTTTCAGCATCCTGTAACGCCTCGTAGCGTTTTTGAAGGGGACTCAAGGGTTGGTCGACAACCTTCTCACCGTTGAGCGTAGGCTTTGATGGGTTTTCAGCCACTGGAAAGCCGCTTGGATCCTGATCGCTACCGTTCGACTCGGCTGGGTTGGTGGACATAGCGAGGTTCTCCTAATGAGATTAGACCTAAAAGGCGCGGCCTTAACTTAGTATGCCGGTGAACGCGAAATCGTTTCAGCGGCAGACTTGGAACAGGATTACAGAATTGACCGAGATTCATCTTGTTACCTCGTAAATCTGTCAAACTGCTCCCCTAAAGCATACAATCCGCTCTACCAGCCAAAAGCCAAGTTGTGTTATAAACGTGCGGCAACCCCCTCATTGAACCAACTTTCCCCTAAAATTTAATACTGGCCCAGGTGTGCCAGCAGGAGCCCGCTTAATTGTGAGCAAAACGAACCGTCGTAACCGATCGAATAACATCGTCGGTCTACCCAAGGAACGCACCGGCATCCCCGGCTTCGATGAAATTACCGGCGGCGGAGTGCCCGCCGGCCGTCCGACCCTCGTCTGTGGCAGCGCCGGCGCGGGCAAAACTCTTTTCGCGATGGAGTTTCTTGTTCGCGGCGCCATGCTCTACAACGAACCTGGCGTCTTCATATCGTTTGAAGAAACTAACGAAGAACTCGCTACCAACGTCGCTTCACTCGGCTTCGATCTCAAGCAACTAACAGCCGACGAGAAACTGATCGTCGACTACGTCTTCATCGAGCGGTCCGAAATCGAAGAAACCGGCGACTACGATCTCGAAGGACTCTTTCTTCGGCTCGGACACGCCATCGATCAGATCGGCGCCAAACGTGTAGTGCTCGACACGCTCGAAGTGCTCTTTTCCGCGTTGCCAAACGAAGCGATCATCCGCGCCGAACTGCGCCGGCTGTTTCGGTGGTTGAAAGAGAGGGGCGTCACCGCGGTTATCACCTGCGAACGCGGCGAAGGAACACTGACACGCTATGGCCTCGAAGAATACGTCGCCGACTGCGTCATTCTTTTGGACAACCGGGTGCATAACCAGATCTCCACGCGGCGGATGCGCATTATCAAGTATCGTGGCACGTCGCATGGCACTAATGAATATCCCTTTCTAATCGATGAAAACGGCTTTTCCGTTTTGCCGATCACCTCGCTCGGGTTAACTCACAAAGCGCCGACTGAACGAATCTCCAGTGGTATTGAGCGTCTCGACACGATGCTCGGTGGCAAGGGTTTTTATCGTGGGAGTTCGATACTCGTTTCCGGAACCGCGGGCACTGGCAAGAGCACGATCGCGGCGCATTTTGTTGACGCAGCTTGCAAGCGCGGTGAGCGTGCGCTCTTCTTTGCTTTTGAAGAATCACAGGACCAGATCATCCGCAACATGAGGTCAATCGGAATCGATCTCGAAAAGTATGTGAAGCAAGGAAAGTTGTACTTTAAGAACGCGCGGCCTTCAAACTTCGGTTTGGAAGTACATCTGGCGTTGACTCATAAAGCCATTACGGAATACGAACCGAGCATTGTAGTGGTCGATCCGATCACAAACTTCCTTGCAATCGGCGATGAAGCAGACACGAAGGCGATGCTCACGCGACTGATCGATTTTCTCAAGTTACGGCAGATCACAGCGATGTTTAATAGTCTGACGGGCAACAGCTCTACTGCTGAAGACTCAGAGGTTGGCGTGTCGTCGTTGATGGATACGTGGCTGCTGGTGAAAAATATCGAGTCGAATGGCGAGCGCAATCGCGGCCTCTACGTTCTCAAAGCACGAGGCATTGCGCACTCAAACCAGGTGCGTGAATTCAGGCTCACAGATCATGGCATTGAGCTGATCGATACCTATGTTGGTCCGGAAGGCGTCTTGATGGGCTCCGCACGGGCCGCCCAAACCGCGCGCGAGAAAGCCGCGACACTCAATCGTGAACAGGCACATCAACGGAAACAGCAGGAGTTGCAGCGCAAACAGCAGTTGTACGAAGCGCAGTTAGTGGCGTTGCGAAGCCAGTTTGAAACCGAACGCGATGAGCTGCTGCAAGAACTCGATGAAGAACAAAAACGAGAAAGCGTAGCGGCTACGGAACGAATCGAGATGGCCCGGTTACGGCATGCCGACTTCAATCTGGAAGAAAATGGTGCAAGAAAATCACCGAAAGGAACCACTGAGAGATGACCTCAACCCCCACTAAGAAATCGCGAGCAGCAAAGAACGGACACGTTAAGCAATCTGACTCCGGCAACCTCAACCGTTGGAACTTGCGGCTTTACGTGGCCGGGCAAACGCCCCGCTCGATAACTGCTTTTCAGAACCTGAAGAATATTTGCGAAGAATACTTAAAGGGCCAATATCACATTGAAGTCATCGATTTAATGGAGAACCCAACACTGGCCCGTGGCGATCAGATCCTGGCTGTCCCGACACTAGTACGCAAACTTCCGCAGCCGATCCGGAAGATCATCGGGGATCTTTCAAACACTGAACGCGTTCTGGTTGGACTAGATATTCAGCCGCGTTAGGAGTATGCATGGCTGACACCAAACGAAAATCGAACGGCAACGGCAAACTGAAGGGAAACCTGCACGATGCCACCGCGAGGTTTGAAGAAGCCCTCAAGCAAAAGCGCGCCCATCGCGCGCAATACATTCTGCGATTGTATGTGACGGGTTCAACGCCCCATTCGTTGAAGGCGATCTATAACTTGAAGCGACTCTGCGAGGAGTACTTGCCCGATGCCTATGAACTGCAAATCATAGACATCTACAAGAACCCCGACGCCGTACGCGACGAGCAGATCATCGCGGCGCCAACGTTGATTAAGAGACTGCCGGCGCCGCTTCGCCGGTTCGTCGGCGACCTGTCCAACACGCAGAAACTTCTGATCGGATTGGATATTCATAGATGAGTATGGCGAAAAGAGCGGAAAACCATATTGATAACGAGCTTATTGAACTGCGTCAGCGGCTGGAAGAAGCTGAAGAGACCTTGCGCGCGATTCGTGAGGGCGAAGTGGACGCGCTGGTAGTCGATAGTCCGCAAGGTGAAGTGATCTACACGCTCAGCACCGCCGATTATCCTTATCGTTTGATGATCGACGAGATGAACCAGGGCGCAGTAAGCGTGTCGCCCGATTCGATGATTCTCTACAGCAATCGAAACTTCGGCGGCATGCTCGGTCTGGATGGAACTAACGTCAGTGGCCTTCATTTCGGTAGTTACGTGGCTCCGGAGCTGCGCGAACAGTTTGACCGCGATCTGCAAGAGGCGCGTTACCAGAGTGTTCGCCGCGAGTATCTGCTCGTACACCAGAGCGGCAGAGAAGTGCCGGTTCTGATTTCGTTTGCCAAGCTACAGCCGGAGACCAACTCCATCAGCATCGTTATTACTGACCTGACGGCGCAAAAGGAGCTTGAAGAAGACCTGCGGCAAGCAAAGACCGGACTCGAAGAGCAGGTTGCCGAGCGCACGAAGGAATTGGTCGAGAGTCAAAACCGTCTCTATCGAATCCTCGAACACAGTGCGGCCGACTTGAGAGCCATGCGCCGGTTAAACGAGATCGGCACTCGCTGCGCGCGTGATGGAAACGATCGCGATGGTTGTTTACAGGAAATCCTCAGCGTCGCGATCGAGATCAGTAGCGCCGACAAAGGAAGCATTCAGTTATTCGAGCCGGGTTCAGGCTTGCTCAACAAGACTAATGAAGCTGGTTTCAATCCTTCGTTTGAGGAGATTTTTCCCGACGGCGCCAAGCCTTCAGCTTCCAGTGTGGCATTTGAAACGCAACAGCGCGTGGTCGTGGAAGATGTGCGGCATAGTGCGCTGTTCGTCGGTAGTCCGTCGTTGACTGCAATGAATAAAGCCGGTGTGCGCGCGGTGCAATCCACTCCGCTCGTCAGCAGTACGGGTAATGTTCTCGGCGTGATTTCCACTCATTTCACCACGACGTGCCGGCCCACCGAGCAGGAAATGCGCTTGATGGATCTACTGGCGCGGCAGGCGGCGGATTATCTCGAACGCAAGCACGTCGAGCAGGAACGTGAAGAGCTACTCGCGCGCGAGCATGAATTGCGTCACACGGCGGAAGAAGCGAATCGCTTGAAGGACGAGTTTCTCGCGATCATGTCGCACGAGCTTCGCAATCCGCTCAACGTGATTCTTGGTTATGCCGAGTTGTTGTTGCGTAGCGAAGAAATTCGCGGCTCGATGCCTTTGCGCCGTATGGCTGACGCGGTGAAGCGAAACGCAGTGGCACAGTCGAAACTGATTCGCGATCTGCTGGACCTTTCGCGTTTGCGTAGCGGGAAGCTCGAGTTGAACCGTGAGATGGTTTCACCGGCGGTTTCGATTCACAACGCGATCGAGACTGTTCGCCTCGAAGCCGCGGAAAAGAACATCAAGATCGATGTTGAAGCACCGGACGAACCGTTGTTTGTCAAAGCCGATCCCGTTCGGTTGGAGCAGGTGATCTGGAACCTGCTGAACAATGCCGTGAAGTTCACGCCGGCTGATGGCCGGATCGCAGTCAAGCTTGTCGCCGAACCACGAGAACTCGTGCTGACCGTCAGGGACAACGGGCAGGGCATCGACTCGTTGTTCCTGCCGCATATTTTTGAGATCTTCCGCCAGGCAGACTCGGCTGCGAACCGTTCGCAATCAGGCATGGGTATTGGTCTCGCCGTGGTCCAGCAATTGGTTGAGTTGCACGGCGGCTCGGTGACGGCGCACTCCGATGGCATCGGACATGGTGCGAGTTTTACGATCCACTTGCCGCGTAGTGTTGAGAGTGAATCGCAGTCGAAACCGGTGCTCCATCTGGGCATCGGCTCCCTCGACGGGATGAGTGTTCTTGTCGTCGACGACTCTGAAGACACGACCGAGATGGTCCGTCATCTTTTGGAGATGGGCGGCGCAGCAGTAACTGCCGTCACCAGCGGTTTTCAAGCGTTGCTTGTGGCGAGTGAGAAACAGTTTGACGTCGTGCTGTCGGATATTTCGATGCCGGGCATGGATGGTTTTGAGTTCCTGAGCAAGCTGCATGCGCTGCCGGGTTATCACGATCTGCCGGCCATCGCGCTGACGGGTTTTGGCCGGCCGGAGGACGTGCAACGCGCGCATCGGGAAGGCTTCTACGCACACCTCACTAAGCCTTTCGACATTGAGACGCTTGCGAGTCTGCTGCAAAAAATGCCGCGACAGCGCACGCAGCAAGCACTTTGACGTAAAATCCCCCGCATGAAAACTAAACTGATCCCCCTCTGCCTATTCCTGTGCGCAGTTTCCGCACTGGCCCAAACGTCCGATCGTCAACAATTCATCCGCGTCGAAGCGCCATTGATTGCGCTGACGAACGTGCGCGTTATTGACGGCACGGGTGCGGCGCCCCGCGAAGATCAAACGATTCTCATCTCCGGCGGCAAGATTCAATCAATTGGTCCAACCGCTAGTACGACCTATCCCGCCGATGCACGCACCGTGGACCTCAAGGGTTACACCGTTCTGCCCGGCCTCGTCGGCATGCACAACCACATGTTCTTTCCGATGGGTGGTTCGCCGCCGATGTATTCGAACATGGGCAGCAGTTTTCCGCGTCTCTATCTCGCGTTGGGTGTGACTACGATTCGGACCACGGGCAGTGTTGCGCCTTACACCGATCTCGAGTTGAAGCGCATGATCGATGCCGGGCGAATGCCTGGGCCAAAGATGCACGTCACCGCGCCTTATCTTGAAGGCAAGGGATCATTTACGCCGGTGATGCACGAGCTGAAGGATGCGGACGATGCGCGCCGGATGGTGAACTACTGGGCGGACGCGGGCGCAACGTCGTTCAAGGCTTACATGAACATCACGCGCGATGAGTTGCGGGCGGTGGTGGAAGAAGCGCACAAGCGCGGGTTGAAAGTGACAGGGCATCTTTGTTCGATCGGTTTTCGTGAGGCGGCAGAGATCGGTATCGACAATCTCGAGCACGGATTATTTGCGGATTCGGAGTTCGTTGCGGACAAGAAACCGGATCAGTGTCCGCAAGGCGTGAGTGCGAGTTTGCGGCAGTTGGATCTGAACAGTCCGGCAGCGCAGGAAACGATTCGTACGTTGGTGCAGAAGAACGTGGCGATCACGTCGACGTTGCCGGTGTTTGAAGCCGGTGGTGCGCCGCTGGCGCAGAATGGGATCGGTGCGGCGAGTGCTTTGTTGAATCAACGTATGCTGAATGTGATGTCGACGGATGCGCGTGTGCGTTATTTGCAGAACCGCGCTCGTGTACCTGGCGGGCCGGAGTTTGGGGCCTTGTTGCGGAAAGCGATGGATTTTGAGCGCGCATTTGTGAAAGCCGGCGGGTTACTGATTGCGGGACTTGACCCGACTGGCAACGGCGGCATCGTGGCGGGTTTTGGCGATCATCGTCAGGTGGAGTTGCTGGTTGAAGCGGGCTTCACGCCCGTTGAAGCGATTCAGATCGCGACTCTGAACGGAGCGAAATTTCTCGGCGAGGACGCGCGCATCGGTTCGCTCGCGCCCGGCAAGCAGGCGGACATGATGGTGGTGAAGGGAAACCCGGCCGCGAGTATCGCGGACATCGAAAAAGTAGAGATCGTTTTTAAGGACGGTGTGGGTTACGATTCGGAGAAACTGATCCAATCGGTCCAAGGTCTCGTGGGCATCCGTTAAATCCGTGTTTTCTCGGCTCGGATATTTAGTAGCTCTTTTAGGTACAGCGGCGGTCACCGTACTGTTCGTTCCGTTTCGCGAGCAGATCAACTCGACCACGACCGCCCTTGCCTATCTTCTCGCGGTACTCTTCGTCGCGCTATTTTGGGGCCGTGGACCGGCGCTCGTCGCGTCGGTCGTCGGCGTCCTGTGCTTCAACTTTTTCTTCCTGCCTCCCTTCTACACCCTCGACATCGCACATCCTGAAAACTGGATCGCGTTATTTGCTTTCTTCACCACCGCTCTCGCCGTGGGCCAACTCTCCGCCCGCGAGAAACGCCGCGCTGAAGAAGCCGAACGCGGCCAGCGCGAGATCGAACGGCTTTACAAAGAGTTGCAAACCGCGTTTGAACGTGCGAGCCAGGCCGAGGCGTTGAAACAAAGCGAACGGTTAAAGTCTGCATTGCTCGATGCGGTGACGCACGATCTGCGCACACCCCTAACGTCAATCAAAGCCTCGATCACGACACTGATCGACGAAGCGCGCGCGCCGGAGTTTGCGCTCGACAAAGAGTCGCGGTTGGAGATGTTGGAAGTGATCGACGAGGAGAGCGACCGGCTGAACCGTTTCATTAGCGGATTGATCGATCTGGCGCGTATCGACGCGGGCGAGTTGCAACTGCGGCGGCAGTGGGGTGTGATCGACGAGATCATTTCGACGGCGCTCGCGCGAGCGCAGCCGCTGACACAGGGTCATGTAATTGAATTGGAGATTGAGCAAGAGTTGCCGGCAGTACGTGTTGACGAGCGCGCAGTCAGCGAGGTGGTCTATACGTTGATCGATAACGCAGCGAAGTATTCACCGCGCGGTTCGAAGATCAAGATCAGCGCCGGCCTGGCGGACGGCATGATCGAGATGGCGGTGGAGGACGAGGGCGAAGGCGTGCCCGTTGGGCTGCGCGAGCACGTGTTTGATAAGTTCTTTCGCGCGACACGCGATGGCGACGTCAGCACGCGCCAACCATCCGGAACGGGAATGGGGTTGGCGATAGCGAAGGGAATCGTGGAAGCACACGAAGGAAAGATTTGGATTGAATCCGGGGCTGAAGGTCACGGAGCGCGCGTCGTGTTCACGTTACCAATTGGTGATCGAGATGAATGAAAAGCCGCGCATTTTGGTTGTCGACGACGAACCGCAACTGACGCGTGTGCTGCGCACGGGTTTGAAGTCGCGCGGTTACGACGTGCGTGCGGCAGCGGATGGTCTATCCGGTTTTGAAACTTTCACTGACTGGCATCCCGATCTCGTGATCACGGATCTGGCGATGCCGGTGATGGACGGTCTCGAACTCAGCCGCCGCATACGCGCGATCTCGTCCGTTCCAATCATCGTGTTGTCAGCGAAGGGTGAAGAAAAGACGAAGGTGGAAGCGTTGGACATTGGCGCCGATGATTACATCACGAAACCCTTCGGCATCGACGAACTACTCGCACGCGTGCGCGCTTCTTTGCGGCGCGCTGCTACAGCCGTGAGCTCCGAACCCGAATCCACCGTCTTAACCGCGGGCGACTTCCACATCGATCTCGAAACGCGCAAAGTTCTCGTCGCCGGTCGCGAGGTTCACCTGACGCCAAAGGAGTTCGATCTGCTGGTCTACTTCCTCAAACACTCCGGCAAAGTTCTCACGCACCGCAACCTGCTGGCCGCGATCTGGGGCGGCAACTACGTCGAACAGAACGAATACCTGCGCGTCTTCGTCGGCAATCTCCGCAAGAAACTCGAGTCCGACCCCGCAAATCCTCGCTACATCCTTACGGAGCCCTGGATCGGCTACCGCTTCAACCCGTAGTCGTCTTTACGAACTCTTTACGCACTCCTTACACCCTCTTTATTTCCACCGGCGTAGTGTGTCTTTGGTGATTAGGCAAATGCGTAATGATGGTTGGACATTAAGGACGGTAGCTGCTGGGTGCGGTTTGTGTGGCGGCATCGGCGTTGGAGTGCTCGGTTCGATTGTTAGTGCGATCGCATGGTTCACCGGTCCAGTGTGGCACGGACACCTGCTGCAACGCGACGGCACGATCCTGCTTTTCCTGACGATCCCTCTGCTTATCTTCGGTGCGCACTGTCTCGACTTAGTCGACCGCCAAAAAACGAAGAACCAAAAGAGCCGGCTTGTGTTGATCGCTTTTCTGTTACTGAGTGGAGCAGGTGTGGCTGATGCGCAGGAGTCCGTAAGCGAGCGTGAGCGGTTGTTGCTTGAGCGCATTGATCGGTTGGAACGCAGACTGACCGAACTGGAAACACGGATTCCACGGACAGGAACGGATCCGACGCCCAGTTCAGAAGTCCCGCCAGCAACTACAGTTGCTTCGAACTTTCTTGACGACACGACTTTCAACGTCACACTCGACGGTTATTACAGCTACAATTTCAATCGTCCTCTCGGCGGCTTTAACATGCTGCGTGCGTACGACGTTTCGAGCAACAGTTTCAGTCTGAACCAGGCTGCGATCGTCATCGAGAATGCTCCAAATCTCGAAAAGGGAAAACGGTATGGTTTGCGGTTGGACCTTCAATATGGTCAAGCGACTGAGACGGTCCAAGGCAACGCGGCGAACGAACCACGCCCGCAGGTTTATCGCAATCTTTGGCAAGCATACGGCACTTACGTTTTCGACGCCGGGAGTGGTCTAACCGTCGACTTCGGTAAATTCGCCAGTGCGCTGGGCTACGAAACCAATTACACAAAGGACAACTTCAATTACTCACGCTCTTACTTCTTCAACTTTCTGCCTTTTTATCACTTTGGCCTCCGCTCCACCTACGCGCTCAACAAGAAGCTGACGCTGACGCACTGGCTGGTGAACGGCGTTCAGCAATCGGAAGACTTCAACGGCTTCAAGTCGCAAGCGCTGCTGCTCACGTGGAAGCCAACAGCAAAGATCACTTCGCAATTCAATTACTACAACGGACAAGAACAGCGCGATCAGAAGCGACCGGTGCCGTCCGGCCGCTTCCACGTTCTCGATACCTATCACACGTTTGTTCTCAATGATAAGTGGACGCTGGCGGTGGAGGGCGACTATGTAGTTGGCCGTGTCTTTCGCGACAGTTCGCCCTCGACAGTGTGGGGAGGCGCTGGGTACGCGCGCTATCAGTGGACTCGGAAGTTTGCGCTCGCGGGGCGTGTTGAATACCTGAGTGAAAAGGTTTCGCCCGCTGGTGGTCTATTCAGTGGCGTCAATCAAGCGCTGAAAGAACACACACTAACGGCGGAGTACAAGTTTGCGGAGGGATTCTTGGGCCGGCTCGAATACCGGCGCGACTTTTCCAATCAACCATTCTTCCTCACCGAACGCCCGGGAGTTCTGAAGAAAGAACAGAACACGGCGACGCTGGGGTTGGTGTGGTGGTTCGGCCGCAAGGAAGGAACGTGGTGAAACCATTATGCGGATTGTAGAGCGGATGAGACGAAGTATGAGGATGTTCGCAAGAGATCTCGAACCGATGATCTCGCTGGTGATGGCACGGTTCATTGTGTGGCGAGTGACGCGGCGCGAGGCGCATCGTTAGGAGAGACAAATGCTTGACGTGATCTACATCGCCATCACGGTGGCATTTTTTCTGCTCGCGATTGCGTACGTGAGAGCGTGCGAAAAGTTGAGGTGAAGCGAATGAGTATCGAGTTGATCGTGAGTGTTGCGCTGTCTGCGTTGTTGCTCGTGTACCTGGCGTACGCGCTGTTGCGGCCGGAGAGGTTTTGAAGTGACGGTAAACGGTTGGTTTCAAATTTTGGTGTTCTTTGCGGTGGTTTTGTTGATTACAAAGCCGCTGGGTCTGTTTATGACTCACGTCTTCAACCGCGAGAAGACGTTTCTCGATCCAGTGCTGCGGCCCGTCGAGCGTTTGATTTACAAGCTGACGCGCGTGAACGAAAACCGCGAGATGCGTTGGACCGAATACGCGGTCGCGATGTTGCTGTTCAGCGCGGTTTCGATGGTCCTGTTGTATCTGTTACAGCGTCTGCAAGGCGTGTTGCCGTTCAATCCACAACAGTTGCCGGGCGTTGATTCCACGAGCTTCACCGCGTCGTCGTTCAATACCGCGGCGTCGTTCACTGCCAACACAAACTGGCAGTCGTACGTGCCCGAGACGACCATGAGTTATTTCACGCAGATGGCCGGGCTCGCGTATCACAACTTCTTCTCGACTGCCGTTGGGATCTCATTGGCGATCGCGTTCGTTCGCGGTATCGCACGCCGCGAGATGAATACTCTCGGAAACTTCTGGGTCGATCTGACGCGCGCCGCTCTGTGGGTGTGTTTGCCGTTCTGTCTCGCCGGTGCGCTGCTTCTCGTTGCTAACGGAGTGCCACAGAACTTACGCGCGTACGACAAGGTCCAACTGATCGACAAAGGCAACACGAGCGTCACCGAGCAGACGATAGCGCAAGGTCCCGTCGCGTCGCAGGAGTTCATCAAGCAATGGGGCACAAACGGCGGCGGCTTCTTCAATACAAACAGCGCACATCCTTTCGAGAATCCCACGCCCTTCACAAACCTGATTGAGATGATCGCGATCTTCGCCGTCGCAGCGGGTCTGACGTACACGCTCGGCCGCATGACCGGTTCGCAGCGGCACGGTTGGGCCGTGTTTGCGGCGATGTCAGTGTTGTTTCTTGCCGGTGTTCTCGTCGCTTACTGGGCCGAAGCGAAAGGCAATCCGTTGCTTGCGAGCGTGGACCAGACGGCGAGCGCGATGCAACCCGGCGGCAACATGGAGGGCAAGGAAGTACGTTTTGGTATCGCGAACAGTGCGCTCTTTGCCACGGTCACGACCGACGCTTCGTGCGGCGCAGTGAACGGAATGCACGACAGTTTCATGCCGCTCGGCGGGCTAGTGCCGCTCGCCAACATGATGCTCAGCGAGGTTGTTTTTGGCGGCGTTGGCGCGGGACTTTACGGCATTTTGATCTACATCATCATGGCCGTGTTCATCGCCGGTTTGATGGTCGGACGCACGCCTGAGTATTTGGGTAAGAAGATTGAAGCTTACGACGTGAAGATGGCGATGCTCGTAGTGCTCGTCTTCCCGCTCACGATTCTTGTGTTCGCGGCAATCTCGTCGGTGTCGCCAGAGTTCGGTACGTCGCAACTCAACAATCCCGGACCACACGGTCTATCCGAGATGCTCTACGCGTTCACGTCCGGCACAGCAAACAACGGCTCGGCGTTCGCCGGAATATCCGCAAACACCTACTGGTACAACACGACGATTGGTCTCGCGATGCTCGCCGGCAGGTTCTTCATGATCATTCCGATGCTGGCGATTGCGGGAAATCTGGCGGCGAAGAAGATCGTGCCGCCGTCATTGGGAACGTTTCCGGTGACCACGCCGCTGTTCAGTGTGCTGCTGATCAGCGTGATCCTGATCGTTGGCGCGTTGACGTTCTTTCCGGCGTTGAGTCTTGGACCAATCGTCGAGCATTTGATGGTGTATGAGTAAACAAACAAGTAAACGAGTTTGGAACTGGCAGATCGTTAAGCGCGCGATAATCGACGCGTTCATCAAACTGAACCCGCGCAAGATGATGCGTAATCCCGTGATGTTCGTGGTTGAGGTCGGCAGTGTCCTGACCACACTACAGATGTTCAGGGGAAACATCACGGCGTTTGAAGTGCAGATCACGCTTTGGCTGTGGTTCACCGTGCTGTTTGCGAACTTCGCCGAAGCGATGGCGGAAGGCCGGGGGAAAGCACAGGCCGATAATCTGCGAAAGTCGAAGACGGAAACGATCGCGCATCGTGTGCTTTCGAATTCGGTGATCGAGGATGTGCCGGCCCCGCTGCTACGCCGGAACGACTTGGTCATTGTCTCTACTGGAGAGTTCATTCCGGGTGATGGCGAGATTGTTGAAGGCGTAGCGTCAGTTGATGAGTCAGCAATCACGGGTGAGAGTGCGCCGGTGATTCGTGAGGCGGGCGGAGATCGTTCTGCCGTGACGGGCGGCACACGCGTGTTGTCGGATCAGATAACAATCAGGATCACTTCCAACCCAGGCGAGACCTTTATCGATCGCATGATCGCGCTGGTTGAAGGTGCTTCGCGTCAAAAGACGCCGAATGAAATCGCCTTGAACATCCTGTTAGCGGGACTCACGATTATCTTTTTGCTTGCCGTCGTCACACTCCAACCATTCGCAATCTATTCGAACGCGCCGCAGACGATCTTCGTGCTGGTCTCGTTGCTCGTGTGTTTGATCCCGACAACTATTGGCGGACTCTTATCGGCGATCGGTATCGCCGGAATGGACCGGTTGATTCAACACAACGTGCTCGCGATGTCGGGACGCGCTGTTGAAGCCGCCGGCGATGTGAACACGTTGTTGCTCGACAAGACCGGCACGATCACGCTCGGCAATCGTCACGCAACGGCGTTCATTCCGTTGCCGGGCGTTGATGAAACTGAGTTGGCCGAAGCTGCGCAACTCTCGTCGTTAGCAGATGAAACACCCGAGGGACGATCTATCGTCGTGCTCGCGAAGGAAAAGTACGGTCTGCGTGGCCGCGAGCTCGCACCGCATGAAGCGCAGTTCGTTCCGTTCACGGCGCAGACGCGAATGTCAGGAGTCAATTACGACGGCCGGGAGGTACGCAAGGGCGCGGTTGATGCAATCGAGAAGTATTTGAATGGACATGGCAAAGCGGCGCCCGGCGAATTGAAAGCCATCGTTGAAGGCATTTCGAAAGCTGGCGGCACGCCGCTCGTCGTCGCTGAAGATCGCATCGCGCTCGGAGTCATTCAGCTCAAAGACATCATCAAGGGCGGAATGGTCGAGCGGTTCAACCAGATGCGGCAGATGGGCATCAAGACCGTGATGATCACCGGCGACAACCCGCTGACCGCCGCAACGATCGCGCGTGAAGCGGGCGTCGACGATTTTCTGGCCCAGGCGACTCCCGAAGACAAGATGGTGCTGATCAAACGCGAGCAGGAAGGCGGCAAGCTCGTGGCGATGACCGGCGACGGAACTAATGATGCACCCGCGTTGGCCCAGGCAGATGTCGGCGTCGCGATGAACACCGGTACGCAGGCCGCGAAAGAAGCCGGCAACATGGTGGATCTCGATTCCAACCCAACGAAGCTCATCGAGATCGTCGAGATCGGCAAACAGTTACTGATGACGCGTGGCGCGCTGACGACGTTCTCGATCGCAAACGACGTGGCGAAGTACTTCGCAATCATTCCCGCGATGTTCGCGGGAGCGTTTCCGGTTTTGAACACGCTGAATGTGATGGGGCTGCGCACGCCGCAGTCGGCGATTCTTTCGGCGGTAATTTTCAACGCGTTGATCATCATCGCGTTGATTCCGCTGGCGCTCAGGGGCGTGAAGTACCGGCCGATGAGTGCGGCGTCGTTGTTGCGGCGCAATCTGTTGATTTATGGACTGGGCGGCATCGTGGCGCCGTTCGTTGGCATAAAGGTGATCGACGTGATCATTCACGCGATTGGATTGGCATGAAGAACCATGAAGAACTTACTGACAGCAGTTTTGATGACGATTGTGACGACGGTTTTGTTTGGACTGGGCTATCCGTTAGTGGTGACGGCATTGGCCCAGGTGATCTTTCCTGAGAACGCAAACGGGCAGCTAATCAGAAGTTCCGACGGAACTGTCATTGGCTCTCGTTTGATCGGGCAGCCGTTTGTTTCGCCCGGTTACTTTCGTTCGCGGCCGTCAGCGGCTGGTGCGAATGGTTACGATGCGGGCGCCTCGAGTGGATCGAATCTTGGACCAATGAATCAGAAGCTGATCGATCGTGTGAAAGCTGATGTTGAAAAGGTGCAGCAGGAGAATCCCGGTCGACCCGTACCGATCGATCTGGTTACGACTTCCGGTTCGGGACTCGACCCGCACATTTCACCTGCGGCGGCGGAGTTTCAAGTGCCGCGCGTCGCGCGTGAACGCGGGATCGGTGAAAACGAGTTGCGCCGGATCGTTAACGAACATCTGGAAGGGAAACAGTTTGGTTTCCTGGGCGAGCCGAGAGTCAACGTGCTGGAACTGAATCTGGCGCTTGACGAAAGATATCCGATGAAGAAGTGAACCCGAACGGCAATCGACATTCCGCGGAAACGTTGCTCGCCCAAATCAAAGAGGGCGAGAAGCCACGACTGCGCGTTTACATCGGCGCCGCGCCGGGTGTCGGTAAGACCTACCAAATGCTCGAAGACGCGCACCTGCTCGAGAAGCAGGGTGTCGACATCGTTGTGGCGACTGTCGATACGCACGGGCGAGAAGATACGCGCGCGATGATCGGCAATCTCGAACGCGTCGCACCGCGGCGGATCGACTATCGCGGAGTCGCGCTCGAAGAGATGGACGTTGACTCAGTCATCACGCGTCATCCGGAGATCGCGATCGTCGACGAGTTGGCCCACACAAACGCGCCCGGTTCGAAGAACCAGAAACGTTACCAGGACGTGCTCGAACTGCTCGATGCGGGCATTTCAGTAATCACCGCCGTAAATATTCAACATCTCGAATCGCTCAACGATGTGATTAGCCGCACGACCGGAGTGCGCGTGCGCGAAACGGTGCCGGACTGTTTTCTGCGCCGCGCGGATGAGGTCGTGAATGTCGACGTGTCGATCGACACGCTGCGCACACGTCTGCGGCAGGGAAAGATCTACGACATCGTAAAGATCGAACAAGCACTCAACAACTTCTTCCGCAAAGGAAATCTTGCCGTGTTACGTGAGCTTGCGTTGCGGCAGGTCGCGACCGATCAGGAGACGAAGTCGAGCGAGTATCGCGCACAGGAAGGGCTCGAGCGCGCGGTGATTCCGGAGAAGGTGATGGTGGCGATCGCGTCGCATGGAAGTGCGAAGAAGCTGTTGCGCGTGGGTTCGCGGATCGCCGGACGGCTCGCGAGCGATTGGTACGCGGTCTACGTGCAGACGCCGGCGGAAGAGATGGGACGCATCAGGCCGGAAGACTATGCGGCACTCCAGGAGAACGTACGTTTCGCTGAGGATCTCGGCGCGCGAGTGGTGAAGTTGAGAGGGCGTCGGGTGGCGGATGAGTTGATCGACTTTGCGCGGCGTGAAGGGATAACGCACGTGGTCTTCGGGCAGACGTCGCGTTCGCGTTGGGACATTCTGCTGCACGGATCAGTGATTCACCGCTTCCTCGATGAAGTGCGCGATGCGACTGTGCAGGTTGTCCCGTTGGACCACAAGGATGCTGGATCATAGGTCCTATAGGACCAATGACACCTATTGCGTGTACTTCAGGTAGACCGTTCTGGTTTCCGAGTAGAAGTCGAGGGCTTGTGGGCCTTGCTCGCGCATGCCGTAGCTGGATTCTTTTGTGCCGCCGAAGGGAAGTTGGTATTCGACGCCGGCGGTCGGGAGATTCACCGTGATCAATCCCGCTTCGATGCGATTGATAAACTGGTGAACGCGTGTGAGGTCTTTCGAGATGATCGACGCTGAAAGTCCGAACTTTACGTCGTTTGCGATCCGCACGGCGTCGTCGAAATCTTCCGCCACCATCAACGCCAGCACTGGACCAAAAACCTCTTCCTGCGCGATGCGCATCTCAGAGTTCACGCCACTGAAGATCGTCGGCTCGATGAAATAGCCTTTGTCGTAGTTCGCACCGGTCAGGCGGTTGCCGCCGCACAACAACTCCGCGCCTTCTTTCTTAGCGATCTCGATGTAATCGAGATCGGTCTTGAGTTGATCGTCGTCGACTGCCGGACCGATCTGGATGCCTTGCTCGAGACCGTTACCGACTTTCAACTTCCGCGTTTTCTCAATCAATTTCTCGACGAGTGGTTCATATATCGATCGCTCGATCACGGCGCGACTGCACGCGGTGCACTTCTGTCCCGTCGAAAAGAACGCGCCGTTGATCAGCGTGTCCGCGGCGTAATCGAGATCGGCATCGTTGAGAACGATCGTGGGATTTTTGCCGCCCATTTCGAGTTGAATGCGGATCTTTCGTTCAGAGACTTTTGCGTAAAGCGCGTTGCCGACGGAAGTTGATCCAGTGAACGAGATTGCTCGGATCGAAGGGTGACTCGTGAGCGGATCGCCGACGGCGCCACCACTGCCGGTGACGTAGTTGATCACGCCGCGCGGAATGCCCGCTTCGTGCAACGCCTCGATCAATCGATAAGAACTCAGCGGCGCGAGCGACGCGGGTTTCAACACGACCGTGTTTCCGGAGACGAGCGCGGGCGCGAGTTTCCAGGCTGGAATCGCGCTGGGAAAGTTCCAGGGCGTGATCAGCGCGACGGTTCCGAGTGGTTTGCGAATCGTATAGCACACGACGTTCTCGCGTTCTGACGGAACCTGGTAGGTAAACTGGCGCGAACCCTCGCCGCCGAAGTAACGAAAGATATTGATGGCGCGTTTCACTTCGCCGATCGCTTCGGGCAGTGTTTTGCCTTCTTCGCGCGTCATTTCTTCGCCGAGTTGCGCGAGACGTGCTTCGAGGAGTTCCGCCGCTTTGAAGAGATACTCACCACGGCGTGTCGCGGGGAGATCGGACCACGCTTGTTGCGCAGCGGCCGCAGCCGCGCAGGCATCGTTTACGTCGTCGGCATTCGACGCCTGAAAAAGACCGACAGTTTCGTCGGTATTTGCCGGGTTAACGTTCGAAAATGTTTTCCCCGACCTGCTGTCAGTCCACTCGCCGTTGATGTAGTTTTTGAAAACCTGCATGTTCCTCTCCTAAGGTGCGATTGCGCTCTTGGCGGTGGTCCATGACGCCGTCGCTTGCAACGCATCAAACGCGCGGTCCAACGGAAACGGCTGGCCTACGAGCTGTTCGAAAGGAAACTGCTCGCCCGTGCGCGAGAGAAACGCCAGTGCGGCCCGCGTGTGGCGCGGCTCGAATCCCCACGAACCCGCAACGATCAACTGTTTTCTCGTGATCACGTGGGGATTGATCGGAATACTGCCCGCGTTTCCGTAATGACCCAACACGAGGTAACGCCCGCCGTCGCGACAGAGTTCGAGTCCTTCCGGAACGGCCGGCGGAATGCCAACGCACTCCAACACGACATCAGCGCCAAATCCACCGGTCAGATCGAGCACACGAGTCTTGCGTTCCTCGATCGAACTCTCGTCAATATCAATACAAACATCCGCGCCGAATCGCCTCGCTATCTCCAACCGGTGTGGTGGACCACCAAACACGATGATCTGCGCGGCGCCACTCGCTTTCGCCACCGCCAGCGAAGCGAGCCCAACTGGTCCAGATCCCTGGATTACGACGTTGTCGCCCATGTTCACACGGATTCGTTCGCTGCCGTGAAGCGACGTAGTCAACGCGCAGCCCGCGCCGACGACCGCTTCAGTAGGTAACTGTTCAGGGATTTTGAAGATCGAGGTTCCCGGCCGCAGGTAGATGTAATCCGCGTAGCCGCCAAACAAATGCGGCGCGACACTGCAATCGTAAGAGATGCCGTAAGCCTTGCGCTTTAGACAACGCGTCGGCTCGGGTTTGACGCGGCAGTAATAACATTCGTTGCAGTTGATCGACGAGCTCCACGTGATCCGATCGCCGACTGACAACAGCTTTCCTGACCAGTCCGCGAGCGCGCCGCCACCGATGTCTTCGATCACGCCGACAGTTTCGTGTCCGAGAATGACGGGCAAGGGAATCGGAAGCTGCCCGTGCCAGAGGTGCACGTCGGTGCCGCAGATGCCCGCGAGTTTAACCTTGACGAGCGCGCCGCCGGGTTCGATTGATTGGGGCAATGGGAATTCTTTGAGTTCGAGCGGGGCTTCGAAGTTTGTCAGTACTGCGGCACGAGACGTTTTCACGGCTCGAAGGTATAACACAAACACGACAGGATTACAGAATTGACAAGATTCGAAATCCTGTAGCTCCTGTAATCCTGTCTATTCGTTCAATGGCGCTTGAAGTACTGCACGGCGCGTTCGTGTTTCTCAGCCGCTTCGCGCGAGTCGAACGTGCCGAGGTTTTTTCGTTTGCGCGTTTTCGGATCTACTTTGCGCGAATAGAGCCGGTACTTGCCTGATTTCAACTTCCTAATCATTTGTCTTCTTCTTCGCTAAATGGTCTAACGCGGTGTCTCGATCCGTAGGTGTGTCGCGTTCGCGATCGCCGTGCGCCCCGGCGACAGGATTCGACGGCGGAATCGGATCGTAGCCGTCGCGTGCGCGGTCGTTTTTCTGTGCGTCGGAGCGGACACCGGTTTTCTGTGACTGTTGTTCTGACATGTCCTCGTTTTACCTCAGGCTGTTGGTTGGAGTTTTGATTGAGATGAGTCACCAAGGTGTAACTGTTTCGATGCCTGGCTCGCCAAGTGACTGAAGTCGGTATTTACGATCGCGCGCGTTGTCAGGAGTAGACCAGCAGCGCCGAGACCAGCGCCGAGCGCGTTGCGTCGTGTGCCACCGTAAACTGCGAGCGAGGCTCCGGCTGCGCCTGCGAGTAGCCGCGCGGTTGGCGACCAGTTCTCCTGCAAAAATTCAAAGCGACTGCCCTGGCGTTCGCGTCCGCCTTGCAGCGCTGGATGATTGCCTGCTTCTTCATGAACTTCGAGATTGTTGGTGATGTCCTTGACGCCGGAAACCCATTTCACGTACGACAAGAGATGCGACACTTCGTTCGCGAGAACTGGTCCACTCAGTGTTACGTCGCCTTCCCGGGCCGTGACTTCGATCGCCGCCGGGTGCGAAACGATTCTGCCGATCTTCGAGCGCACACGATCGACGAGCACCGAGTCGTCTGGTTGTTCAGAAGAGAACCTTGATTGAAGGGCCGCGATAGTGCCGCGCGTGCGGTTGCGCAAATCGCGTCCGGTTATTTCCATGCATTCGCCGGTCTTTCGGGTCGCCAAAGCAAACTTGTCACGCACGAGAGCTCGACGTCTCTTACCGCGAGCGGGATCGAGCAGAAACATCGCGGCGGTTCCAAGACCGAGGCCGGTACCGAAAAGCAGTGCCTTATTCATACGTTCTTTTACCTCCTTGTTTACGATGAGTCTGGCAAGACTGATGCCCTAAGCGCTTGCCGGTATACGTCTTGCCTAATTGGTTTGAGATGAAGTTGTGGCTGTGTGTTAGTGGTACGCACGCGCACGGCCGCGTTTTGATTTCGTGCAAGTAGAAGCGTGGGAGAAAGGAAGTAAGCAGTGCCAGAGAAGGAAACGATCGAACGAGCCAAGCGAGACAAACGTGAAGGAAAAGCTCCGAGCACGCAAGCCGGCGAGTTTGTGCGTGAAGAGATCGAACACATTCGTGAGGGGAAGCACGGCGCGCGTTCGACGAAACAAGCGATTGCGATCGGATTGTCGAAAGCTCGGCGGGCGGGTGTGGAGTTGCCGCCATCGAAGACTGCTTCGAAAGAGACGCGCGAGCAGGCCAAGCGCGACCTTCGCAAAGCGGGCAAGAAGACTAAATCAACCAAACGTTCGCGCGCGACGTTGAAAGCTTTGAAGAAAGAACCACGCAGCGTTGTGTCGAAGAAAGCGCTGTCGAAACAAGCACGCAGTGCGGCGAAGCGACGGCGCAGTTCCTCAAAAACGGCGTAAACAGGATTACCAAAATTGACAGGATGACTTACTGATGCGAGACGTCAACACACGACCTCCATCTTCGAGTGCATCTTGTTAATTCTGTAAATCCTGTCCTTGCCTTACTCACGAGAGCGCTTCTTCCATTGCCACAGCCCGCCCGTGACTTCCGCGGGCAATCTATGTCCCAACTGCCGCGCTAACATACAGAGTTGTCCACGATGATGTGCTTCGTGGGCCACGAAGTAGCTGAGGAAGTGAACGAGGTCGGTCGGGAAGTTTTGCCACGATGCCGGCGGGATCGCGCCGCCACGCGCCACGCCGAGTTCTATCAACGCAATCATCCCTTCGCTGCTGCGTGCGAGTGCGCGCACCAAATCCGAAGGCCGAACCACACGAGCATTCACTGTCTTCGGAATCACGACGCCGTGGCGCCCGCCGATCATCTTGATCCACGCGCATCTTGAATTGTGTAAGTGCGCGGCGACAGATCGAACCGTACGCCGCGGCGAACCGGGAATAGTCATCGACCACATCTCGAGCGGGAGGTTTTCAATGAGAAAAGTCGTGACACGATTGTTCGTCCGCCACGCGTCGATCAACGCTTGCCCATGTTCTCTTTCGGTATGTGACATAACGCGCTCGCGGGAACATCGAGTGACTTATGGCGTCTAAGCTCGCATGGAACGAAGAACCAGCGTCATTTTACGGTATTTGTCTGAGCGAAGATCGATTCTGGTGGGCCTCGCGATCTTCAACTTCACAATCACTTGTATGTTAGTACCGGAGAGCCGTACGTGTACTACTGGTCCTTATCCCGTCAGAGCAGCCTATTTGATTGAAGCAGCCGTTCCCCTTATTTCTTCTCTTTTTCTAAGCATGAATCGGCGCTGGGCCAACGCGGTCGCACTTCTCGTCAGTGGCTGGTTTCTTGGTTGCGGCGTCCGCTTTCTCCTGATCGACAATCAGCTTGCGACGGTCCTGACGGACTGGAGTCATACGGATGCGGCGCACCTGTCCAGACAAGTGGTCTTCGTGCTGATTATGTTTAGTTACTCTGCGGTTTCACTCACGAGGAACTTTCTGCCTCGAAAGATTTGCGTCGATACGACTAGCTAGCGATTTGGGGTTTTCGCGAACGGCGGCGCGGTGGAGTCCGTTTCGTGAGCAAGTCTTTGTGCCGCGTGTGTAGCATGTAGTTCAATGCCTGGTGGGACATTCCGAGATTGCGAGCAGCATGAGTAATACTTCCCTGGGCGACTTCGAGAGCGTGTTGGATTAGATCGCTCTCCAGTGACTTCCTTTCCGCGACGAATTTCCGCCCGGATATTGGTTGATCGTTCTCGATTACAACCAGGCGATCTCCGAGCTCCTCAAAGACAGTCAGCGTGACCTCTGCCGCACGATGTATCGAACCGAGCTGTTTAGACAGGTCAATTGCGCGCCGGAAACTGGCGAGGGCCTCGCTGTTGTATCCCAGTCGCGCTAAAGCTATGCCATGCGTCGTCAGCGATTCCGCCAACAATGATTGTCTATCGCTCTTCTCCAGAGCACGGACTGAAGATCGCGCAACACTTTCCGCCTCAGCCTCTTGTCCCTCTTTAAGAAATACGCGCGCGCGAGTTTCATCAGCTTGCGCTGCCGCGCATTTGTCGTTGAGGTTAGTAAAGATGCGCCGGGCGCAATCCAGGTGTTTGTGTGCTTCCTCGCAATGGCTCACTTTGAAGTACAGAAAGCCGAGATTGTTTTCGACATTTGCTTGAAAGCGCCGGTGCTCAGCTTCTTCGAAGTGATAACTCGCGGCCGCGTACTCGATTAAGGCGCGATCCAGATAACTTGTTGGTCCTTCCATGGTCCAAAGATT
The DNA here is from genome assembly GCA_035279345.1 of Pyrinomonadaceae bacterium. Taxonomy (GTDB): domain Bacteria; phylum Acidobacteriota; class Blastocatellia; order Pyrinomonadales; family Pyrinomonadaceae; genus PSRF01. Next base: position 29,424 of record DATEHX010000096.1, read on the forward strand.
TTCCAGTACATCGCCGAGAGCCTGGTAGTAGCAACCTTTGAGAGTGTGGCTGTTGACACGTTCAAATAGCGGCGCACTCTGCGTGAGGATTTGTAAGGCTTTGGAAAGATTTGTGGCCCTGCGTTCGACAATGGCCAGTCGCAGCACCGCCTTCGCTTTCAATTCGCAATCGAAGGGCAGGCGCGAGAGTGCATCTTTGAGGAGATCGCGCGCTTCGTTGAATTCGCCTGTGCGCCAGTAGCACAGGGCTAGTTCGGTCTGCGCTTCTGCGATCTTTTTGCAGTGACTTTGAGCTTCGAAAAGCGTGAGGCTTTCGCTGATTAAGTTCTTCGCTTGCTCCTGCGCATCGGCAATTTGATTGTTAAAGCCGATATAACCGGTCAGCACGCCTGCTCGCATCAGGACTTCGGCGGCAACGCCTTCCTGGAGGTCAGTGAGTCGGGGACGCTCGCCGATGTCGGGCCACAGCCCGCTAAGGGCTTCGCGCGCTTTCTGATATTCGCCTTTGTTTTCAAATTCCCTGGCGAGTTCGAGGCACAACTCCGCGTGGCCTCCCACATTGAGGTTTGGATTTAGCAATAGTGAGGTACCTAATGTCATGTGAAGCGCAGAAGAAAAAATACTAGAGCGTGCCAAATCTAACTCAACTCTGCACCCTCTTGCAAGAAAAAGTGCAGTGGTCTAGGGTGATGTAAATTTTTTACATGACCTTTAGGAGGCACCGAAACCCGTGAAAACCTTACGCCGAACATGCACCGTCACAATCCTCTGTATGGCCGTTGCCGCGTCCGCGCTGGCTGGTCAGATAGATTCTACTGGGGTTGTGACACCACCACCGCCGCCGGCACCGTCACTCTTGCCAACCGTGATCCTGACGATTATTGGCTTGATTAGATAGGAAATTATCTATCTGCGGGAGGCACTAACCCGCGTTCTGCGGGCAGGCGGAAGTGTGCCTTGTGGCTGACACCACTTGAGATAGTGCTGCTCACCCACTCCCAAATGCTATAAAACATCAAATCAGCGGCACTGCTGGTCCTGATGGCCTCCTTCGAAACTCCCCACCCCCCAAAGCACTGGCGACCGCGGCGAAGCATCTTGCCTTCAACCACTGCGCTGAACGTAACCTTTGCAGCATGATCGACGCCGAGGCTCGCGTACTCGAAGCGGAGTTATTTGCGCGGGCAAGGCGTTCATCGTGTAAACCGCGCGCCATTCGACTTCGGGCCGGTTCACTCCTCACCGGCTCGGCTCGTTATTACCCAGAATTGCCGGATAACTTACCTGCGTCGTGCAAATAGCATGTTGAATCGCCGCGAGACTATCTTGAATCGATGAGTCTTGATTGGAGCTATTCCGATTCAATGTGCAATCTGGTGAATTGAAATTTGGAATTATTGCGTTAGTCATAGGCGGTCTTGAATATCTTGACCCGAGCCTTCTAAATGCCTGGAATTTCTCCTATTGACACCTGTCGTAAATGGGTATAAAAGGCGGTTTCGCAAGGTGTCTGATCTCGCGAGCCTCAAACCCGTAAGACCAACACCCTCACGTTGACGAGAGTCTCACTCCCGCCAGCATTTACATCAATAGTCCAATAGGAGCAAGCCATGTGGTGTCCCAACCGTGCCAGAGGGCTTCTACTACAGAGCACTACTATTGCTGTTCACTCCGTAGTGGCTAAGAGAGCCTTTGTTGTAGCTGGTACCGGGTTGATTCTTTTGTACCTGGTCTTGACCATCTCCGCAGCACCGATTCTCACGCGCATCACGCCTTTTTTCGGCCAGCCGGGAGACATAGTGACGATCACCGGTAGTGGGTTTTCAACCGCTGCGGCGCAAAATGTTGTGCGCTTCGGTCCCAACAGAGCGCCCGTCTTATCAGCGAGTCCGACGCAATTGGTAGTTCAGATCCCCAACGGTCAACCTCTCGGCGCGACGAACGTCACGGTTGAGTTGGGTACGCCGCCGGCAGCAAGCGTCAGCATGTCACAGGCGAGTAACAGTCTGAGCTTTCAGACTAGTTACAAGAGTAAGATTATAACGTCAACTAATCCTCCGAAATGTTGCTGCTGTCCGGACGACACAGAGAGTAATACTTGTGGTTGCAACTCTGACTGCTACCACGGCGGCGGCAGTACCGGTGGATGCAGCGGCAATGTTTACACTGAACGAGGAGAATTCTTTCAATACCTCACCGACCTCTCCATTCCCGGCCGGCCGGGCTCTGAGTCGATGGTCAACTTTACCTTTCGGCGGCAGTACCGAGCCCACACAAACTCCGACAGTCCTATCGGCCGTAATTGGGATCACAACTACTTTGAGCGGCTAGCAGTTCAAATTGATGGCAGCGTTATTCATAGCAATGGTCTCGATCGCAATGACCGCTATCTAAAAAACAACCGTGGAGATCTTGTCGCACCGCCAAACTTCTACACTAAGCTCATTCGCAATCCGAACGGAACATTTGTGCTGCGTTACCGGGGCGGCACCACTAAGACTTTCGATACGGACGGAAAAATACTGGAGCTCAGGGATCGCAATGACAACTTCATGACCTTTCATTACAACGGTCAGCGTCAGCTCGTCCGCGTCAACGATACGCTCGGGCGCGACATCATCTACCGTTATATCGCCAGCGGAGTTAACAACGGGCGGCTACAGGAGATCGAGGATTTCATTGGACGAAAGATTACTTTTACATATGACGCCAACGGCGACCTGGTTGGGGTTAGATCTCCTGTTGTCTTCGGAACTCCAAATGGCAACAACTTCCCACAAGGAAAAACAACACGTTACACATACTCTTCCGGCTTTAGCGATGAACGCCTGAACCATAACCTGCTTACAATCACGCGGCCCAATGAAGTCGCTGCCGGTGGTCCACCCGTCGTCATCAACGAATATGGAACAAACGCTTTCGAAATTGACAAGGTGATTCGTCAAACCTATGGCGGGACCAACGCTTCCGGAATAGCTGCGGGTGGAACTTTCACTTATTCCTACACACAGTTGAACGCCGGCGTGCAATCCGATGATCCAAATCTTCCCGTAACCCTCACCCGAGAAACAGATCGCAACGGCAATATCACGGAATATGAGTTTAATCGTCTGGGCTATGTCGTGCTACAGCGGGAGTTCACCCGTGGTTTGAGACCGAGCGATCCGCCGGTCTTTGAAACGCGCATGGTCTACAACGCCGACGGACGGCTGCTCAGGAAAACTAACTCAGCAGGAAATAGCTTCGAGTATACGTACGATGAAGGCAATCCCGATCGCTTCCAACAGGGTAACCGCTTCAGTGAAACTCGCATCCCCGACGCGCGCGGCGGAGACCAGGTTGCATTAGTCACTACCTTTACCTACGAGCCGCGCTTCAACCAACTTAAGAGTGTCACTGATCCGCGCGGGAATGATCCGGCTTTCGTTCCGCAGAACGGCGGCAGCACATCGGCTGCCAGATATACGACTACTTATACATTCGACTATGAAGTAGTCGGCGATCCTATCTTGAATCCCAACGGTTTTGAGCATGGAAACATCCTTCGCAAGCAAGAGCCTACAGTCATGCTTCCCGGCGGCACACTTCAATCAATTATCACTGAATACACCTACAACCAATTTGGGCAAAAAATCAGTGAGATCGATCCGGAGGGTAATGTCGACGAGTTTTTCTATCATCCTGAGAACGATCCCGATGGTGATGGCAACCCCTCGCCGGAAACACGCGCGGGACTAGATCCCACTACTGGAGGCTATCTCAAGGAGAAGATCGTTGACAGTTTCATCAGTGCTCGGCGAACGGAGCCTACGCCGCCGGTACGGATCAGCAACAAGTATTTCTACGATCCGGTGGGAAATATGATTCGAACGATCGACGGGCGCGGCAACGATACTTTGTCCAGAGTCAATCAACTCAATCAGGTTGTCAGGACAGAATCAGAAGCGCCATTCCGCTACGTGACAGACACGTTCTTTGACTTCAACAATAACGTGGTTCGAACCGATATTGAGAACCGCGTTGCGAGTGTTCAGGATGGCAAACCCGTCTTCACCGTTGACGGCAACTTCAACACTCAACCGGGTAGTCCTGCCTTCTTCATTCATCGTTACACTTATGACATTCTCGATCATTTAATACAAAAGGACGAAGACGCCACCGGCTCAACTCCATCACGTTTGATCACCAGTTATCGCTACGACGCCAACGAAAATCAGACCCGTGAGATTTTTCCGGAGGGAAACGTCTTCGCGACAACCTATGACGAGCGCGATCTGGTCTTCAGGCGAATTAGAGGCTTCGGTAGCGCGCAGGCCTCAACCTTTACTTACAGCTACGATCAGAATCGTAATTTGATCCTGCAGGTCGATGGTGAAGATAACAATGGCGATGGGCGTAACGACGAAACAATCGATGAGTATGATGGCTTCGACCGGCGAATTAGAACTATTGATGCGGTGGGTGGCCGCGTGACAAGTAACCATGATCCAAACGATAACGTTGTAAAGCAATCCCGCTTCGGCCGCGTCGGTGGCCCGAGTCCCACCAACAACTTCGGCGCTGGGAATGTCCTACTGAGTCAGCGCGAATTCAAACATGATGAACTCAATCGTGTTTTCCAACAGGACGACGTTCTTTTCGTGTCGACTGGCGTCGGCACGGCTCGTCCGCCTGTGCTGACAGAGGGACCACTCACGTCCGGCGACGGCAGAGTGTCGCTACGTACGATCTTCGACCGTAACAGCCGCAAAGTGCGCCAGATTCAAGATGATCTGGATACCACATTGATGGAATATGACGGCGTGGATCGGATGGTGAAGACCACCGATGGCGAAGCAAATATCGAATCCTACACCTATGACGCCAACAATAATCTCATTCAGAAAGTCGAGACTGAACGAAGCCAGAAGGCCGGAATCGCCACTGAGACATTTACGACCACCTATCGGTATGACGCTTTGGATCGTCTCACGCGTGTCTCTGACAATTGCCAGAACACTAACCGTTCCGCCTACGACAGCCGCAACAATCTAACTCACGAAACCGACGCTAAGGCTGACGCTACCGTTGGTTGTACCGGCGCTGTCAACGCGCAAGGCAACTCGATGCGGTACATCTATGACGGCATCAATCGCAGGATGCAAACCATTCAAGACCTGCGCGCGGGCGGCATCGGCTCCGGCGCTCTTGATACTTCCAATCCGTCCAACTCCGACGGGCGGATCACGACGACATCCACCTACGACGGCAACAGTCGTTTGTCGAGCTTGAGTGATGACAACGGGAATACGACCCGCTACACCTACGACGCGCTCAACCGCGTCACAGTCGAAACCTTCGCCGATGGGACGACGAAGGCATACACCTACGACCGCGACGACAACGTGGTGAGATACAAGGATAACAACGGTACGATCCGGATTTGTGTTTACGACGCCATCAACCGCCGCGTGCGCTGTGACATCATACGAGCCTCCGGGGTCGTCGGGACTACGCTGAACGGGTATGAGTATGACGGGCTGTCGCGCATAACGCGGATGACTGACAACAACGAGCCGCTGAATGGCGCTGATGACTCCAATGTCACATACGCGTATGACTCGCTGAGCAGACTAATCGAGGAATTGCAAAAAGGTAAGGCGATCAGCAGCGACTGGTTTTCGGCCGACCAGAGAGTCGGGCTGACCTATCCTAATGATCGCAAGCTCGCCTTGACCTTCGACAACTTAGATCGGCTGAAAACGATCAACGACACTGGCGCGCCGACGAACATCGTGCGGTACGACTATATCGGCCCAGCGCGGGTGTTGGAGCGGCAATATCAGAACGGGGTCCGGGCCACTCACCTTGACGATGCCGGGACGACCGATACGGGTTACGACCCCATCAAGCGAATGGTCGGCCTTCGCCACCTGCGCAGCGATAATTCTCTCGTTGTCGGATTCACACACGCTTATGATCGAGAAGACAACAAGCGCTTCGAGCGGAAGTTGCACCAGCCATCTAATGCGGAGTTGTATGCCTACGACTCTGTCTATCGGATCATAGATTTCCAACGCGGACAACTCAATGCTGCCAATGATGGGATTGTGGGACCATCGCAGAGGACGCAAGGTTGGGAATTGGACGGCGTCGGGAACTGGCGGAAGAATATCGAGAATGGTGTAGTAGAAAATCGCACGGCGAACCAGATGAATGAGTATGTGACGGTCGGTTTGTCCAATCAGTTCCACGACGATAACGGGAATCTGACTAACGACGGAGTCCTCGGATTCCGGTGGGATTACATGAATCGCCTGCGGCAGGTCTGCGCGCTCAATCCATTCGACACGGATGGAGCCGACAACATTCCGGGAACGGGCGATGATTGTCAGTCTCCGGGCGCGCTCCCGGTCGCCGCTTACAGCTACGACGCGATGAACCGCCGCTTCAGGAAAGTTGTGTCTAACTCCGGCTCCTTGGACGGCACAACTGATTTCTACTACGACGGCTGGCGGGTGCTCGAAGAGCGAAACGGGGCCGATGCCATCGTCCAGCAGTACGTGTCCGGCATCTACCTCGACGAGGCGTTGGTACTCGACCGCAACCTGAACGGCGACGGTAGCGCCACCGGTCCCAGCGATCAGCGGCTCTTCTACCACCAGAACACGCTCTACTCCGTCTTCGCCCTCACAGATACGAGCGGCGCTCTAGTCGAGGGATACCAGTACGACGCCTACGGCAAGCAGACCATCATCACGGACGGCAACGATGCGGACGCTGTTGTCAATTTCACGGCTAATGATGTGAGGACGGTGGGCGGGAACTCGACGGTCGGCAATCCGTACATGTACACCGGGCAGCGGTTCGATGGTGAAACGGCGTTGATATTCTATAAGAGCAGATACTATAGCGTCTCATTAGGAAGGTTTCTAAGTCGCGATCCTATTGAATACAATGGTGGGATAAACCTATATGAGTACGTTGGTGGCCACCCGAACGTATATACGGACCCGTTCGGTTTGGCTTCGACTTCATGCGTCGGTGTATCCCTTACGTTCGTATTTGCAGGAGGCGCGACCGGGGGTTTTTATCATTGTAAGGATACCTGCGGAAATTCCGCATGGGTCTTCCTTGGCTCCGCTCGTTTCGGGGCCGAGTTTAGCGCTGGATTCGGTGGTTTTGCTCAGGACGGGTGCGTCAAAGACTTGCTCAAAGGCGGGATGGGATTTGACGTTTCAGCCACAGGCGGAATCGCTGCCGTTAGTGTCGGACCCAGCAGTGGTGGAGTTGGGGTGGGTCCGAGACCCGGCGGCGGCGTATCCGTGGGGATTGCCAGTGGAGGAGGCCCTATTAGTGGCAATCCCAATGAATACGATTGCCCGTGCGACCCGCCGAAATCAACTGTAGGTAAGTGCCCGACCTGCGATTGCTATTGCCACAGAGCCGTGGACGACCCGAACGAGCCGTTCGGAGTGCGCGGTGAGGATCGTCACATAGGAGTCGTAGACAACGCCAAGGCCTGCGAGAAGCACTGTCGAGACGAGGGGTATACAAAGTGGGGATGTGGATCGCAGAGCGAGGCATGGAGACAGGTAAGCATTCCGGGCAAGGGCAAGTGGGTGAAAAAGAAGAAATGAGGTGCGGCGTTCATTGAAAGTCGGCGGAGTTGAATAATTGCAGACTAAAGAACGTCCATTTGGGGTGACGATGCTGAGCAGCCGGTGCTGCGTGCTCATGTGCCAGCGGAGGTCAGCTGCGCGGATCGGCGTCTTCTTCTCTTCAGGGATAAGAATGTAAGCGGTAAACAGCAAGGAGAACTTCACCATGAAAAACTTACGGCTCATTCCATTCCTCTTTGCAATCGTGCTCACTGTTTTCACCTTTAGCGGAAAGGCGTATGCAGATCCGGTCTTTATTCAACCCTTTGCTGGGCTCGCGGTGATCTCCGAATCGGGCGGCGTCGGGCGGACGGAATCTTTTTTCTCTGATCTGCCTGACGGCTCCTTTCCCGGCAACCTTGTTGTCAATATCATCGGCAACATTCAGGCCTTTGATCCTGATGGGAATCTAACTCCTTTCAACATCATTGGCGTCGAGGTGACAGTGGGGAGTTCGACCTTCATGGTACCGCTGGTTCCATTCGACTTCGGCGGTAATTCCTCAATGACATTCGTCGACTCCCTTGACTTCGATACAGTTACTTTCTTTGCTTCAGACCCTACTTTCTCATTCACCTTCGATGCCGGCTCTAACTTGGCTTTCTCGTACACGCTCTTCACCACAGGTCTTCCTATAGGATCATTCGTTTCTTATGCCGACGTCGAAGTGCCAGTTCCTGAGCCCGCGACGCTCTTTCTGCTCGGCTCGGGCCTGACTGCATTAGGGATCGCGGCTAAGAAGCGCCGCCACCGTGTGTAGCTACTGTACAGCCGGAAGGTCCAGGAAAAGTAAATAGACCACGACCTCTGTTTGTAATCACTTTATCCTTGCAAACGATTTAGCCACACTTCGTGTACCCGAGGAGGATTTAAGGTCATTAGTGTGACCGATGGCCGTAAACATTCGTAATATCAATTTTCACTCCACAAAGGAGCAACAAGTGAGAGTGATCATACGGGATTGGGGTCCATCTTGGGCTTCGTATTAGTAATAATCTCAGTAGTTATTACGGTCATTAATTTTGCAGGGAGCAAGCGGAAGGCGCTTCGTTACTTTTGACGCTTATTCATGCGGAGAAACAGATGCCGTGTTGTGTTATTGCTCGGTATTGCCTTTATAAGTAATAGCTTCGTCTTTGATGGCTTTCGACCTCGCGTGGGATATCTTAAGCGGTTTTTTAGCAGTGACTGGGGTCCAGATAATTTTGTTTGCAATTGGGATCAGGTTGGAACTTTTCGGCAATAATGTTGAGTGAGCAAGGGCATTTAAATACGAAGTGCAAAACCTATAACCAAAGCCGGAATTCTGAACTCAGCAGACTACATATTACCCGCACACTAACTTTCGTTGACAGTTTTTACACCCACAGGCTAAGCTGTTATCCCGTGAATCAGACGGGCGACAATCCCCAAAACATCCCCAAACACACAACAGTCGCCATCATCCCCGCTCGTTTCGCCTCTACTCGTTTACCCGGAAAAGCGCTGATAGAACTCGCGGGGAAGCCGATGGTGTGTTGGGTGGCTGAGCGCGCACAGGCGGCGCGAAATGTGGATCGAGTGATTGTGGCTACGGATAGTGAAGAGATCGCGAATGCGGTGCGGACAAGAAATATTGAAGTGACGCTGACGAGTGAACATCACACAAGCGGCACGGATCGCGTGGCGGAGGTTGCAACGAGGATCCCAGAGGCCGAGATCATTGTAAACGTGCAAGGCGATGAGCCCATGATCTCGCCGGAAACGATTGAAAAAGCAGTCGACGTGATGGCTGTGGAAATGAATAAGCCGACAGGTGGCGCAGGGATCGTTACCACTTGGGAACCGATTGAATCAAACCACGATCTGCTCGATCCCGATCTGGTAAAAGTTGTAGTTGACGACGATGACAATGCCGTCTACTTTTCGAGATCGCCCGTGCCTTTTCCGCGCGATGCCGTTAAGCGGCACGGCTCGCCCGGCGTCGCTCTGGCCGCGGAACCCGAGCTATTGAAACTTTTTCGCAAGCACACGGGTTTATACGTCTACCGCCGCGACGTGTTGCTCGAGTTCACCAAGTGGCCGCCAACGCAGCTCGAACGCACCGAAGCGCTCGAACAACTGCGCGCCCTCGCGCACGGCGTCAAGATCAAAGTAGTCGAAGCGTGCAGCACTTCAATCGGTGTCGACACCTTGAGTGATCTGGAGCGAGTAAGAGCATGGATTTGAAAGACTGGTTAGGGCTGGCAATCATTGGGCTGGTAGTTTTATTCGGCCTGTTTGGTCTGTCGCAACTCAGCAAGCCTTACGACGTCTCGACCGAAGAATTCGAACGGCGCGCTAAGGAAGGACCAGGCTTGCTGGGCAAGAGCCTCATGGGTCTACAAGCGGCGCTCGATCCGTCGAAACAGAAATCAGTCGAAGTGATAGAGGATTTGAAGCAGGGCCGTTACGACGGCGAACAGGAATCAGGGGACCCGCCCGAAGCGGGATCGCCAACTAACGAAGACGAAAACTCCCAACAGGAAAAACCAAATGCCTAAATACATCTTCGTCACTGGTGGTGTGGTTTCGAGTCTGGGCAAGGGCCTCGCGGCTTCTTCGATCGGCTGTCTGCTCGAGAGTCGCGGACTTCAAGTGGCACTCATCAAACTCGATCCTTACATCAACGTCGATCCCGGCACGATGTCGCCCTTCCAGCATGGCGAAGTCTTCGTTACCGACGACGGCGCCGAAACAGATCTCGACCTGGGCCATTACGAACGCTTCACTCACGCACAGCTTTCGCAAGCAAACAACTGGACCACCGGACGCATTTATCTTTCAGTCATCGAAAAAGAACGCCGTGGCGACTACCTCGGCAAAACGATTCAGGTAATTCCGCACATCACCAACGAGATCAAAGAAGCCGTTCGCAAAGTCGCGGAAAAGGATCAGCCTGACGTCGTGATCGTCGAGATCGGCGGCACGGTCGGCGACATCGAATCGCTTCCGTTTCTCGAAGCCATCCGCCAAATGGGTAACGAAGAAGGTGCGGGCAACGCGCTCTTCATTCACGTCACGCTCGTGCCTTACATCGCCGCGGCCGGCGAACTGAAAACCAAACCCACGCAACACTCGGTGCGCGACCTGCGCGAGATCGGTATCGCGCCTGACATTCTGTTGTGCCGCTCGGAAAAGCCGTTGTCACGTGATTTGCGCGGCAAGATCGCGCTCTTTTGCAACGTGAAAGAGTCCGCCGTGATCAGCGCGCAGGACGTCGATACGATTTACGACGTGCCGCTCGCATTTCACGAACAGGGTCTCGACGATCTGATCGTGATGCAACTCGGGTTGCACGGTCAGGCGCCACTGGCCGATCTTGCCGAGTGGCGCAATCTCGTGGGGACGATTCGCGAACCTTCCGGCGGTGAGGCGTCGATCGCGATCGTCGGCAAGTACGTAGAGCTTGAAGACTCCTACAAATCTTTGCGCGAAGCGTTGACGCACGGCGGCGTGGCCAACAACCTGCGCGTCGACGTTAAGTGGATCGAGTCGGAAGAGTTGATGGACGACGACTACGAAGCTCGTTTGCGCGACTTCGACGCGATTCTCGTCCCCGGCGGCTTCGGCAAACGCGGTGTCGCGGGAATGATTCGCGCGATCTGTTACGCTCGCAAAACGAAGACGCCTTATTTCGGCATCTGTCTCGGCATGCAAACAGCCTGTATCGAATTTGCGCGCAACGTTTGCGAACTCAAAGACGCTGATTCAACTGAATTCGATGTCGACACGCCGCATCCGATCATTTTCAAGTTGCGCGATCTGGTCGGTGTTGAAGAGTTGGGCGGAACGATGCGTCTCGGCGCGTGGCCGTGCCGGCTCGCGCCTGCTTCACTCGTACGCGAAATCTACGGCGGCGCTGAAGAGATCAGCGAACGACATCGTCATCGTTACGAATTCAATCCTGCATTCCAGCAGCGACTCGAGCGCGACGGACTCGTGTTCAGTGGCGTCTCGCCCGACGGCAAGTTTGTGGAGATGATCGAACTGCCGCGCGAGGTCCATCCGTGGTTTGTTGGTTGTCAATTTCATCCCGAATACAAATCGAAACCGCTCAATGCCCACCCGTTGTTTGCGTCGTTCGTCCGCGCTGCCTACGAAAACCGTTTGCAGTCAGAGACCTCGATGGAGAAGAATGGTGAGGTCGACCTGGTGATGCACGAGCGTGTGACTGCCACCAGTGGTGATTGATTGCAAACTAATAACGACCCCCTCATCGATCAAACCCTCGACAACAAGTACCACCTCGAAGAACGTCTCGGCGAAGGCGGTATGGGCACGGTGTATCGTGCGCGCCACTTGTTGATGGACCGTCCGGTCGCGATCAAGGTTTTGCATCCGCAGTTTGTCGAGAACGAAGCGGCGCGTACTCGTTTTCAACTCGAGGCGCGTGCGGCAGTATTGTTGCATCACGCAAACGCCGTCTCGGTAACTGACTTTGGTCAGACTGCGGACGGCCTGGTCTACATCGTGATGGAATTACTCAACGGCCGCACGCTGCGAGAGATCCTCGCCAAGGAAGCGCCACTCGAAACCGCGCGCGCGACGTCGATCATGCTGCAAACTTCCGCCGCCGTTGCCGCTGCGCACAAGGCGGGCATCATTCATCGCGATCTCAAGCCGTCAAACATTCTCGTGACGAAGGGCAAAGCCGCACCAGCTAGCGTTAAGGTGCTCGACTTCGGCATTGCGAAACTTGCGGCCGACATTCTGGACGACGAAGACGCGAGTGCGTTGACGTTGCCGGGCACGCCGATCGGCACGCCGCGTTACATGTCTCCCGAACAGTACGAGGGCCACGACTTAACGCCTGCTGCTGATGTTTACAGTCTCGGCGTGATTCTCTACGAGATGTTGACCGGCATGGCGCCTTTCACCGGTGTCTCGCCAGTAGAGATCGCCATCAAGCACGCGAACGATCCACCGCTGCGCCCGCGTGAGATCGTTGCGGCGATTCCGGAAGATGTGGAACGCGTCGTGTTGCACGCATTGGAGAAACAACCGGAAGCGCGGCCGGCAAACGCGACTGAGTTTCGCGGAGAACTACTCGAAACCGCTGAACGACTCGGGTTGGAACATCACGCGCTCACCAGCGCGCCCGACATCAACGCTTTGCGCGGTGCGGGATTGGAATCGCCGTCAGGCCGGCTCGTGGTAGACATCGCAAAACTCCGCGAAAGCATGGCCACGGACAAAAACGACCGCGATTAATGCCACAAAGAAGCACAAAACGATAAGGAATTTCTTGTCTCCCGCGATGCCTTTTGTGCTTCTTTGTGGCTATACTCGCTGAGGATAAATGAGCAGCGTGAAAGCATTCTCAGTTGGTAACGCCACGTTTGGAGACGGCCGGCTCACGATCATTGCTGGACCGTGTGTGATCGAGAGTCCGGAACACGCGATGATGATGGCGCGCGAGTGTTTGCAACGCGCGCGGGCTGCCGGTCTCGATTACGTTTTCAAGTCGTCGTTTGATAAAGCGAATCGTTCTTCGATTCACAGCTTTCGTGGATTTGGCATCGAAGCGGGTCTCGAAGTGCTGCAACGCGTCAAGGAAGAACTCGGCGTTCCGGTGCTGACCGACGTTCACGATGTGTCGCAGGTAGAGCAGGTTGCCGCGGTTGCGGACGTGTTGCAGATACCGGCGTTTCTTTGCCGGCAAACGGATCTGATCGTGGCTGCGGCGAAATCGGGAAGGGCAGTGAACGTCAAGAAGGGACAGTTTCTGGCGCCGCAGGACGCACGAAACATCGTTGACAAGGCACGTGAAGCCGGGTGCGAAAAGTTTCTGTTGACGGAACGTGGTGCGAGTTTTGGTTATAACAATCTGGTCGTCGACATGCGTTCGTTGCCGATCATGCGCCGGTTCGGCGTGCCGGTGGTGTTTGATGTGACGCATTCGCTGCAACTGCCGGGTGGGCTCGGACATGCAACCGGCGGTCAATCGGAATACATCGAACCCCTCGCGCGCGCGGGTGTAGCTTGCGGAGTGGACGCGGTTTTCATGGAGGTCCACGACAACCCGGAAAAGGCGTTGTCGGATGGGCCGAACGCGTTGCCGTTGCAGCGCATGGAGCCGCTGCTGCTCATGCTTCGCGACATCCACAAACTGGTGAATCTTGTTACTTCTGTTAATCCTGTCTAGTGTAGTTTCTCGTCATTTATGAAAACGTTTCTTTTATCGATCCTTCTGCTGTGCGTCTGCGCGTACGCCGGAGCGCAAACGAACGCGCCCGTGATCTGGCAGGTTAATTCATTTGACATCGCGGCAACGGTGCAGCAAACCGAACGCGTGCTCAATGCAGTCGCTACGTTGAATGCGACGAACGTCGGCGGCAGTACCGGACGAACGCTCACAGTGCGTTTGAATTCAAAAGCGAGTGTGAAGTCGGTGGCGGTTAACGGAGCGGCGGGGACCTTTCGTCCGGGTGCGGAACCGCGCGGCGACTTGCAACGCGTCGAGATCGCTTTGCCCGCTACAGTTGCGCCAAACGCGTCTACATCGGTCACGGTCACATATTCGCTTCCGGTGGAGAGCAACACGGGTCTCTTCGCGATCAGTCCGATCTCGACGCAGTTTTTGCCGCTCTCGTTTTGGTATCCGATGCCCAATACGCCTTACACAGTGCGTGGAGCAGACACGGCGCCGTTTCGTTTGAGTGTGAATCTGCCAAACGTGATCTCGTCGGGAGTCGAGAAGAGCGGCGCGAGCGGATCGATCTCGTTCGACCAAACGCTTCATAGTCAACCATTCTTCGTGCAAGGTGATTGGGACAAGGTTGATGGCGCTGCCGATGGCAAGGGCATTAGTGTGTTGATGGAGAAGGGAATGGGCGCCGAGGAGCGTAAACGCGCCGAAGCGTTGATTGCTTACACGGGTGCGGCGCGAGCGTACTTCGCGGGCATGCTTGGTCCAGCGCCTGATGTGCCGTTGCGTTTGGTTGCGGTGCGGCGTGGCGCGGGATTTAGTGACGGCGGCACGGTGCTGATCGATGCCGACGCGTTGCGCTTGCCGAAGATC
>DATEHX010000097.1:0-37784 GCA_035279345.1 Pyrinomonadaceae bacterium
GTGTACGTCATCTGCCGCGAGACGATGCCGGCGGCGTCTTTGTAAGTTTCAGACTGCAAACGCGAGAGCGCGTCGTAAGCGTACTCGACCGACGAACCGTCGAGTTGCGTCACCTTCGTACGCCGTCCGTTTGCATCGCGCACGTACGTTTCCTCAAAAACGACCGCGCCGTTTGCCCTGCTCGTTTTAACCGACATGAGCTGACTCCGCTGATCGTAAGTCTTGACGGTAGTCAAACCGTTCGGATGAATGACCTTTGCGACGTTGCCTCTCGAATCGTACACATAAGAAGTAATCAGACCACGCGGATCCGTCACCTTGGTCAACTGGTTGCCGGCATCGTACGTGTACTCGGTTGTACCGTCCGGCGTCGCAATGCTGGTGCGGTTTCCGGCGAGGTCGTAACCGTAACTAATTACCGTCGCATCCGGATAGCGAACACGCGACACACGGTCCAATGCGTCGTAATCGAAATCCGTAACGCCGCGAGTGTCCGTGACGGTGTCGCGCTTACCGGTTTGAGTGTAGGTGTAGGTTACCGAGTTTCCGTCCGGATAGTTGACCTTGGAAACGCGGTTTCTGTTGTCGTATTCGTAAGTAGTGGTCTTATCGTTCCGGTCAGTCCTGGAACTGAGGAAACCGGCGGCGTTGTAGACCATGACTTCCGTACTCGTGTCCGGGAACGTCTTCTTCACGAGATGGTTCATCTTGTCGTACTCGAAGAGCGTCTTGCGGTTGAGAGCGTCCGTCGAGGAAGACATATTGCCATTAGCATCGTATTCATAACGCGTAACCGCGCCGCCGGGCAGCGTGACGGTGAGGAGATTGCCTTCGGCATCGTAGGTGAAACCGGTGACATTACCCGCCGCATCCCGTCGCGAGATCACCTGGCCCACCGTGTCGTAAGTGTTCTCGAAGAAACGTCCATCGGGCAGCGTCGTGCGCAGGCGACGGTTGTTCTTGTCGTACGTGTGACTGATCGTGTTGCCGGCTGCATCAATCTCGGCGATGACATTGCCGACCCCGTCATAGCTGTAACGCGTTTGATTGCCCAATGCATCTGTCTCGAGCGTGACCTTGTCGAGCAGGTTGTACTGGTAAGTGGTTGTGTTGCCGCGCTCGTCCGAGTCGGAAGTTTGCCGTCCTTTCGCGTCGTACCCGTAGGAAAGCGTGATTCCTGACGCGACCGTGATCGTCGTCGGCAGACCGGTCTTACCGCGATCGACTGTAGGCGAAAGACCGCCCGTAGCGGCACTACCCGACAATTCACCGTTGGCATCGTATTGCATATTGAACTGCGTGCCGTCAGCGAAGGTTGTTTGCAGCGGTGTGCCCGTGACGGTGCTGGTCATCGTCGTACGATGTCCGAGTTGGTCCACGCTGGCGTTTTGGCTGCCGGCCGTGTCGTACTCGCTACGGGTTGTGTTGCCAAGCGGATCCAGCGTCGAGGTCAACAATCCACCGGTTGTGTAAGTGAACGTGGTGGTATTGCCTTTACCGTCCGTTAAAGTCGTGCGGTCGCCGAGCGCGTTGAAGGTTTGGCGGTTGATGTTGCCAAGGCGATCCGTCTCCTTCGTCATGTTGCCGAAAGAGTCGTACTCGTAAGACGTCACGCGGTTGGCTTCATCCGTGCGGGTCAGCACCTGGCCGCCATCGTTGTACGTGAAAGTGATCGTGTTGCCGAGCGCATCACGTGTCGAAGTCAGGTTGCCTTCGGCGTCGTATGTATTCGTGACGGTGTTGTTGTTGGCGTCAGTGGTACTGGTGATTTGGTTGCGATCGTTGTAGGTGTAACGAGTTATACGACCTTCACCGTCGGTCTTCGATAGACAATTGCCGCGCGCGTCGTAGGTGTAGGCCGTGATGTTGCCGAGTTGGTCCGTCGCGGTCAGACGGTTTCCGTTTAGATCGTAGGTTGAACGTGAGACTTTGCCGTCCGCGTCGGTGATGCTGAGCGTGTTCCCTCGTTCATCAAACTCGTAGACAGTGATATTGCCTTTGCGATCGGTGACGACTTGCTGCCGCGAGTTTGGATTGAAGTCGAAGCGGACGACGTTACCTTCCGCGTCGGTGATGCTGATTAGACGCCCGGTCGCATCGTATTCGTTTCTGATGCCACGGCGGTTCGCGGGATCGACGATGTCGAGCAGACCATGCGTCGAGTTGTAGGTGAAAGTGGTCGTACGCGCGTCCGCGTCGGTTGCGTTAACCAGATCGCCTCTGCTGTCGTAAGTGTAAATGAGCTGTCCACCCGCTGGATCGGTGATGCGTGTGATCCGATTTTGCGCGTCGCGTGTGAACGTGATGCTGCGGCCACTCGAGTGCGTGATTCCCTGTGGAGTGACCGTGAGGGTGTTGTTATTGAGATCCCTCATGCTCTGTAGACCGGCCTTCTCGTCGATGATGTAAGACGTGCCGTCAGCAGTCGTCAACTGGAACCGCGTCGGGTTGTAGACGTCGCCGGTCTCAGCGCTAAGTAGTTCGACATCACCCGGTGCGGCGCCTGCGACAAAGACATCGTTTTCATCGAGCGCTACAAGTTTCGCGCCCAACGTGCCGGGGCTTCCCTGCGACTGGCTGTAACGAACCGTGACAAATTCGAAAGGCGCGATCAACTGGCATTGCGAACTGAGTGCTGCCTGGAATTTGAAAAGCCTGCCGTCAGGGAACGTGACCGTCACAGCGGGCGCCTTCGTCGGTTGCAGACAGAACGTCGGAAGGAAGCCTTCAGTCATGGTCTGTTCCCAATTGGCGCCGAGCACGACTGACTTCTCGACGCGGACATTCTTCAATCCAAGCGTCCAGCCTGCTCCAAAATCGCCCGTGCGAGTGTCGCGGCTGTCGTACGTGCGCACAACTTGAATCGGTAATCCCGCCATCGGCACGTCGATATCCGTGAACGACACAGTGAAGTTACCGACCTTCAGATCGCCGCCGACTACTGCGCCAACCGTGCTTTCAGAAATTTGTCCGCCCGCATTCGTGGCGCGTAAGCGAACGGTGTAGCTGCCATTGAGAAGCACCGTGGGATCGAAAGTTCCGAGCAGACCATTCGTTACAGGCGTGGAACCGGAAGCGATCGTGGTCCACCCTTGCGCGTCAGAAGCAGCATCGGTATTGAGACTGTATTCGAGTTTCCACACCGAGCCCGCGCTCACACTGCCGATGAAGCTCGTGCGGTTGATGATGGTTGAACCATCAGCCGGCGAGTTGATCGACACGACCGCCGGCGGTGCCGGAGGTCTGACTTCGACGTTCACATCGTCGCTTGTGGTCAACTCCGAATCGCTCGCCGTCAGACGCAAAACGTAATTGCCGGGCGTGTTGAAAGTCGCGATCGAGGCCGCGCGATTGAGCGGATTGAAGCCGGCCTGACCTGGTCCACTCACCACACTCCATAACACTGACAACGTCGAGCCCGCGGGCAGTCCGTCGTCAGTGGCTGTGCCGTTGAGAGTAGCGGTGCCGGGCAGAGTGATCACGAGATCGGGTCCGGCGTTAACCACCGGCGCTTTGTTCGTAGGTTTGACTGTAATCGTGACGTCGGCAAAGCGCGTTAATTCCGAGTCGAAAGCAGTCAGACGTAACACGTACGTGCCGATCGCGCTGAACGTGGCCGTCGTTTGTGCCTGATGGTTGTTACCAAAAATGACCTGACCCGGACCGCTCACGACGGACCACGTGATCTCGAACGTGCTACCGGAAGGTAGACCATCATCCGTGGCAGTGCCGTTGAGTATGGCTGTGTTTTCGATCTGAATCGTTTGATTCGGCCCCGCGCTGACAGTGGGCGGTTGATTGCCGGCGCTTGGATTGACGATGACCCTCACGTCGTCGCTGTTTGTCAGATCGGAATCGTTAGCCGTGAGCCGCAGAACGTAAGTTCCGGGCAAACTGAACGTGGCGGTGGTGGTTGGCTGTTGCGCGTTTTCGAATGTAACCACACCCGGACCAGAGACGACGCTCCACGAAGTTATGAGCGTGCTGCCTTCGGGTCTGCCGTCGTCCGCGGCCGTTCCCTGTAGAGTTACAGAATCGCGGACCGTTATCGTTTTGTCCGGACCAGCGTTGACGGTTGGCGGGACATTTACCTCGTTCGGACACAAACCAGTGGCGCCGGTCTGGAAGATCGACTGAACCTCCGTCGGGTTCAGCACGCGATTGTAGAATTGAACTTCGTCAACTACACCTCGCACTCTCCCATTAAACGGTTCACCCGATCCGCCGATGACGAGCGGTTTACCGTCGACGTAACCGATGTCGAAGTTTGCCGGCTGTACTCGCTCCAGCACGCCGTTCACATAGAGTTTGATGTCGTGGCCATCGTAGGTACCGACCAGGTGATAGAACTGCCCGGTCGTGATTACGGTCGTCGAAACGGCGGCGGCGCGTAGATTCACGGCTGGAGTAGAACCGACGAGGAAGTGGATTCGATCGTCGGGGCCGGTGCCACGCAGTTTGAACAACGAGAACGCTTCAAACGGGCCGTTACCACGTTTGAAGAGAATGTATTGCAAGCCTCGATCGGACGTTACCGAATCGAGCGAGTCAAACTTGACCCACGTCGAAACGCTGATGTTCGCCGGCTTGAGACTCGGCGCGTCGGCGATCTGAATCGCGTCGTCCGTGCCGTCGAGAAGAAATCCCTGCCCGACTTTCGCCGGGATGAAAGTCGGACCATTCAGCGGCGTGCCGTGATTGCTGCTCACGCGATCGGTGAAATCGGCTTCTCCGCGCCACCAACTAATGAGACCGGAAGGCGGGTGCAAACACGGCGCCGGATTGACCGTGATCGTTACCACATCATTCGCACTCAACAATGAATCGCTGGCGGTGAGTCGCAGAACATACGTGCCCGCAACACTGAACGTTGCCGTTGTTACAGTCACGGTTGCATTACCGAACGTGACGGAACCAGGACCGCTGACAACGCTCCACGTCGTGGAAACGTTGTTGGTTGGCAGACCATCATCGCTGACTGAGCCGTTGAGAGTCGCGCCGTTCGGCAACGTGATCGTCTGATCGTCGCCAGCGCTGACCGTTGGCGCTTGATTTAGTTGAATGACGGTGACGGTAACGTCGTCCGAACTGAGTAGCGTGGAATCATTCGCCGTCAGTCGTAAGACGTACGTTCCACCTTTGCTGAAACTCGCGGTGGTAACTGCTGCATTGCTGTTGCCGAAAGTGACTGTTCCCGGACCACTCACAACGCTCCAGGAAACGGCCGGCGTAACACCCGCTGGTATTCCATCGTCGGTGACTGTGCCGTTGAGATTCGCCGTCGCCGGTAACGTGATGGTCTGATCCGGTCCGGCACTAACGATCGGCGCTTTGTTGAGCGGATTGACGACGGTGACAGTAAAGCTCTGCGTGTCGAATGCGCCACGCTGATCCGTGACTTTGACGACGACGTTGTGCGTGCCGACCTGGGCTAGACCCGGGTTCCACGTGATCAGTCCCGTAGCGGAGTTGATCTGCATTCCCGGCGGCGCTGTCAGCAGACTGTAAGTGAGTTGCTCGTTGTCGGCGTCGACAGCCTGAACCTGGTAGATGTACTGGCGATCCGGTTGCAGGCCGAGACTCGTTTGAAGCAGGAAGTTGGATCCGAACGTGTGGCGTTCGGCGAAGAAGAAATCGAAGGAGTAGGTATCGCCTTTAACCAGTCCGAGATTGTCGAGACTGACCGAACCGGATGCGGCGCTGTGAACTCCACCGAGATCGATAACCAAGCGATTGTTGATGAAGACCCAGATGTCGTCGTCACCGGTAAACTGGAAGGTTTCGCCGCCGCGATAAGTAAAGTTCGTGTGCAGTTCCAGCGTGAAGTGGAAGTTGTTCGAGCGGCCCTGGTTGCCGAAGAGCTGTCCGTCAATCGGGAAGAACGAGTTGGACAGGAACGAGAAGACACCCGAGCCCGGTGTCGTTTCGCGGAGTTCGATCGGAATGGTCGTCTTCGCGTTGACCGTCGGATCGTCGTTGTACCACTGGTTGAAGCTCGCGGTGCTGGAGATCGCACCGCGGCCGTTTGGACCAACGAAGACCGGTTTTTGATCCGCACCGAGTTGGGTTTGGACCAAACCTGTGACCAGTCCGGAGATTCCTTTTTCGAAGTCCGGATGACTGTCTCTGAAGTCTCTTACCGTGGCGTTCAGAACGATTGCTGAAGCCGCGGTTGTGGGCGGTTGGTAAGTAAGAACCGGCTGCGACGTGATGTGCGGCGCGCTGTTGACCGTGATCGTAATGTTGTCACTGGCGGCGAGACCCGAATCGCTGGCTGTCAGCCTGAGCACGTAGACACCGCTGGCGCTGAAGCACGCGTTCGTTGCGAGCGAAGACGCGTCGGCAAATGTGACCGTGCCTGGTCCGCTTATCTTGATCCATCTGGATGTCAACGTGCTGCCGGCCGGCAATCCATCGTCGGTCGCCGTACCTGAAAGTGACGCGCAGGTCGGAGCCGTGATGAGCTGATCCGGTCCGGCGTTGACCACCGGAGCCTGATTGAACTCGCTCAAGCTGATCGTCACATCGTCGCTTGCGGAGAACTCCGAATCGGTACCAGTCAACCGCAAGACATAGATACCCGGCTTTGCGAAGGTGGCCGAAGTGTTAGGCGACTGTGAATCGGCGAACGTGACATTACCTGGTCCACTCACGACGGACCAATTGCCAGACAACGTGCCGTTAACTGGTAAACCGTCGTCGCTAATCGCGCCTTGCATCTCGACCGCGCCGCCCGGCCACGCCGCCGTGCGATCGGCGCCCGCGCTGACAACTGGCGCTTCGTTTTCCGGCAGGACGGTGATCGTTACCTCGTCACTGGCGCTGAATCGAGTGTCGTTCGCAGTCAGTCTGAGTACGTAAGTGCCTTCCAACGTAAACGTCGCGGCCGTGTCGGTGGCGGACGCGTCCGCGAAAGCGACCGCTGCTGGTCCACTCACCTGGCTCCACGTTGAAGTAAGTGTGCTGCCGTTTGGAAAACCGTCGTCGTTAACCGTGCCGTCGAGATGCGCGACGTTGGGCAGACGAATCGTCTGATCCGCACCGGCATTGGCGGTCGGCGGCTGGTTCTCCGGGAAGACCGTGATCGTGAGTTGATCTTCGACAGTAAATTCCGTGTCGTTGGCGGTTAGTTTCAGTATGTAAGACCCGGGCGCGCCGAACGTGGCGGTGGTGGTCGCTGAGTTTGCGTCGGCGAAAGTGACAGCGCCGGCGCCGCTGACCACGCTCCAGTTCACAGTCACTGTAGAACCGCGCGGAAGCGCATCATCACTCACCGAACCGCTGAGCGTCGCTGAGTTTGGTAACTCGATCTCCTGATCTGGACCGGCCTCGACTGTTGGCGGTTGATTGCGCGGAACGACGGTGATCGAAAGCGTATCGGTGCTGAAAAGCTGGCCGTCAGAGACTTTCAACTCCAGCACATAATCACCGGGTTCGACGAGCGTCGCGCTCGTCGTCAAGCTGTTCGCATCGGCAAATGTGACTGGTCCCGGTCCGCTGACCGTGCGCCATGAAGCAGTCAGACTGCTGTTTGCAGGCAAACCGTCGTCGGTTGCGGTGGCGCTCAAATTGGCCGTGTCGACGGGAAGCGTGATGGTCTGATCGGGACCTGCATCGACTAATGGCGGACGATTGATCGGCGTCACGGGAACGTCGTTCTCCGTGATCTGCAAGACGCCGTTGCCGCTGATTTGCAGTCGATCGCAAGTGACCGTTCCGCGCAATCGCGACTTGCCGACAATAGAAACGAGACCTTCGGGAGCGCGCACGATTCCGTAGAGCACTGATCCACCGCTCATGCTCAACCCCTCGCCGGCGATTCTCAAGGAGAAGCGCTTCGGATCGTCCGCGGCGCCGATCGTCGAACCAGAAAGAGTTACTCTGGTGTTTACGTTGAGTATGACTGGACCAGCCAGACGCAGTTCGCTGCTGCCCGAAAGCGTGAGCTCCTGGAGATTGTAGATCGATGGCTCGGTCGCGTTGGCGATGCCGAGGACAAAAGCCGTGCGGCCCGAAGCTGAGAAGTTGCCGTAAGTGCCCGCTGGAACGATCACCGCGCCCGCTTTTCCGGAAAGCGACAAGTTACGCAGTGTCGCGAAGTCGCCGGGGTTCTGACCTGCTTGTGTTAACGAGACGTCGCGTGTACCGGCTGGTGGTGGTGATGCTGCCACGGGCGTCAATGTCATCGGATCGGTGCGCGTGATCAAATGACGGAGCGACGCGTTACCACTCAAGTTCAACTGGTAGTTTGTGGGCTGAGTGCTGTCGCTTCCTTCAATTACACCGGCGAAACTCGGATTGCCGCTGAGTGAGACCGTCGGCGTGCCCGGAACGAGCAAGTCTGAAGTAATGATGGAATTGCCGCTCAGGAAGATGTTCTCGCCGAGTAGCTGCCAGAGCGCGCCCTCGACGCGTCCGCTATCGAGTTCGGGAGCGTGTCTGACGACGGCGAGATTGTCGAAGACTTGTTTGACGCCGGGAATCTGCGATAGTCCCGCGGGCGCGAAGGCGATCTGCGACCACTGACTTACCTGCGCGATGTTGGTTGGTTCGAATTGTGTCCCGTTCCATTGAACGTACGTGAGTGCGCCGGAGGGTTGGGCGATGAGGATATCGCCGATCATGTTCGCGAACGCGGCCGCCGGAGCGCCCCAGAGTTTTCTGGCTAACGGATCAACGCCGTAGAAATTCTCGTGCGCCGGGATTACGCGGATGTCACCCGGATTGAGCCCTAACGTGTAGGAAACAACATTTCCGCTGCTGTCGACCGCATAGATAAGGTCTTGATCTTTTGCGCCCGCGAGAATCTTCCCGGACCATGGTCCGTACTTTTCGTTGTCTTCCGGGATCGTAGTGACGCTAGTTAGCACTGTTCCGAGAAGTGCGATTCGTGTTGCGAGTCCGGCGGAGTTGATACGCCAGATGCCGCCGCTCGTAGTGCTGGCGATCACGTCGCCACCGTAAATGCCGGTGCGATCGACATAAACTCCGGTGACTGATCCGGTCTCGCCGGACAGCGTGACCCAGGGGTTCTGAAGTGTTGCACCATCGCTCGCGATGCGCGCCACAACGCCGGGCGCGTCGGTGCCGGTGAAGAGTTCTCCGGGCTTGAAGCCTCCCAGGCTGAGACCGAAACCATCATCACGAGCGGTGGCAATTTTCAGTTCGCCACTGACGCCGCTGAGGTTTGAGAAACTCGCGTGGGCGCCGTCAGCTTGAATCAATTCGAAGTTGTTCGGTTGGCCTTGAGTCGAATTGGCTGAGACAACGACTTTTCTGGTCCGCTGGTGATAATCGAGGCCGGCGTGGTTGTTGAAAGCGGTGGTGAGTTGCGTGAGCTCGATTCCGGAACTGTTGTTTTGCGGCGTGACTGTCTCTGCCACTTCCGGCACGTCTCGTATAGGTTCGACGTTGGGCGTGGTCGTATTGTTGTTGGCTCCGTTGTTGGACCAGCGCACAGGAGCGGCAGCGAACTTGTTATTTGCAAGCAGTGGCAGGGGTTGAAGGAACGTTAGAAGAGCTAACACGGTGGCGACTAGCTGGCGCGTTGCGGGTGACTTTAGGATGAGACTCGATTTCTGCGATTTCTTCATGGGTTCCTTCTCCGCGGCGGACGCGGTTCGACGTGTGAAAGCCGGGCGCACTCCTGTCCGGCGAAAAAAGTGAAGTTCTCCGTTGTAGACCCCGAGGGTCTTTAACTTTCAGTTAGCAGTTGTAGGGGATAGCCGCTACGGCGTGCCACAAGCGAGGTAGGCCATTGGCACACGTTCACCTCGAACCTTTAAGCAAGTAGTGACTAAGTTTTATCAATACAATGAGGTCCAAGGCGCGCGAATGCTACACGGGGATTGAGATGCTGTCAAGAAGTATGCAGGGGCAAGTTCACAAGCTAAAGCTCTTTCTTCATTGGTTGAAAAGTCACCCTATCTTTGTCCCACTCATAATGAGCGACGTCTATGGTCGACGGCCCGCCTGAGATCCTTTTTACTGAAATGATTTGACAGTGCTTCGTTACGCTATCATTTTGCGTCGCGGTTCCAGCACAGAGTACACGGACGTCAGGCGCAGCAAAGTAATCCCTGGCATAATGCGTGTGTCCTGCCAAAATAGCGTGAACTCCAAGTTCCTTTGCCTTGTTCACCAGAGCAGTAGCTTCCAGGAGACTCTTAGCCACACTTATATCCCTGAAAAGGGGTGGAAAGTGCACGGCCCATAGAATCACCTGCTCGTGTTGCGGAAAGCCATTACGTTCCGCTTCTTGTTGCGAGATGGTTTCGCTGGCAAGTGCAGTCAAGACCGGTTCGTATACTTTACCTTGAGCGAGCTTATTGAAGCGCCGCAGGCGAGTGCTGTCGCTTGTGTTTTGTAGACCGAAATCAGCGGCGAGAACTAATACGGAGAGACGATCATCAATGTCCCTCAAAGGTGGATAAGCCTTTACCTTTCCCGACCAGTGATTACCGAGTATCTCGTCGAAATGAGTTCCACCTGGAGAGAAAAACCATTCCTGCGCCGTGTACTGGTAGCGATCGTGATTACCTGGAAGAATCCATACTGGTATGCCGAGTTTTGACACCGATCCAGAAGTTGGACCATCCAGAAATTCTTGCGCTTTTAAGAGATCATGCTTGAATCCTGTTGTTGCGATATCGCCGGACAGTATTACGGCGTGCAAATCACTTCGGCTCTGAGCAAAGTTCACCAAGCTGTCTAACGCCAAGGGGTGGTAAGAAGTAGCGAGGCCAACTGTTCTGGTAATCTCGGCAATAAAATCTCTGAACAAGGAATCTTCTGAAAGCGCCAACTTTTCTAATGCCTTGTCGATTTTAGCGTTTAGTTCATCCTTGTCTGCAAACGCTTGGCTTTTTTCCAGGAGAGCAATATTGGCCTTTGAGAGAATTCCGGCGAAGGTTTCCTTTAGATTCGTCAGGTTGGCCGACAGCAGGTCTTTCTTGAGGTCCTTTAGAAAATTCGTTACCAGCTTTTCGGTGATCTTAGCCTGGTCTGGAATCGATCGTTGAAGCGCTCTTTTGGCGAGATGAATATCGCTTGCGTGAAGAATACGAATCGAGGACATACGGGCTCCCTGAGGAAAGGCGGCTGATTTTGTGAGCGCAATACTCTAGTCAGTGGAGGCTCAATTAGTCAATGAGGCAAAATCAAAAACGAGTTGTCGAAAAGAGACAACTCGTTTCTAACCGGTAAGGCGTTCTTTCTGGAATTAGTTCCTGTCGAACAGTGCCCGCAAACTTCGCGCAAATGAGCCGGCTCCGGCGGAAAAGGCTTTATCCGGAGCATCTGTGTTCGATTCATCTGCCTGCTCAACTGGCAAAGGGAATTTAGTCAGTCCAAAACGTTCAGGGTTGTCGGGATCTAACCAAATTGTTCCCCATCCTGCGACAAACTTCTTCCCCGTACAATTACCCAGCCACTGCTGAAACTCAGTCGCGAGCTGCTCCAACAAGTCCCGATCTTTGCTGTCGTCCAATCCGAGCCTGGTACTCATACCTTCCGGTATGGCCTCAACCGCATGGTATAACTCAGCTTCGGGTGAACTTTGACTATGAGAAAGACGAGCCAAATAGCCATAGAGTATTTCACTCAGCCACCGCCGGCCATCCTCGATTTCCGCGCTTGTCTGATGTTCTTCCTCGCAGACCTTCAACAAATCACTCCAAATATCGTCGTCATCAGAACTCTCAGCGTTAGGACGTTCTTCGGCCTTTATTGAGTTCTGTAAATCACTCAAAGAGTGCCGCCTCATTCTTTGGATGACATTTTGGGTTAATTCTGACGAGGGGGGAAAGAACTTCTCGATGCAGAGGGTTTTCATCTGAACTGACTCCTTCACATTCAAAAACGTGGGAGAAAGCCTATCCAATTGATATAACCGGGTTGGAGGAACCAAACGCACCCTTAAAAATCCTGATAAACCATGGCCTTATTAGTGCCTCCTTCTGGAAAAGTCTATTTTGCCTCTCCAATCATATAACCTGGTCAGGAATGGAAAACGCACCGAGACAGGCTCTTGAAGTGATAGAAATAAGAAATCGGTCTGAAAAGTCCTAATTGAGAACAAGATTCAATCTGATAGGTCGATTCGGACACTGGTCTCGATAGCAAACTCGGAGGCGATCTTTTTGATTCTCTTACTGAATGCGCTCCGCAGTCTATTAGCACGGGTACCCATTGCTCCAGCAATCTCTTCAAACGAATAGCCCAATGTTAACCGTTCATAAATGTATCTGGTTTGGGGATCCATGTGCCGAACAATCTCTTCGAGAAGGATCTTTCTTTCTATTTGGCTGGCCAGGCTGTCGTCGTCAGCCAATGCCTCCACATCGTCTTGCGTGCTCTTGGTTAAGCTTTCTTTGGTTTGAGTCTCGGAAAGACACCTTCTAAAAGCAGTAAAAAGATATGCTTTACGTGCCCCACGAGTTTTCAGATTGGGAGCGGGCGCCTGCAGTCTGTGCGAGACTTTGGCGACGGCACGAATCATCGCCGTGTGAGCAATCGCATCATCGATTCCCTTGGCGCGGGCAAACGCCCTGCCTTGTTGCCAGATCTCCCCCGCGACGTTATATACGTCCAGATCTATCTCACCAAACACATCTTGATACGCGGTTGTCAGGGGCGGCCATTTGAGTAGCTCGTCGGGCACATGGATATTCTAAACCAGCGTTGGCCTCCGAGTATTGGTCTATTTGTGGTGAGACTTATCGCCTGACTCCATGACAGAGTTCCGTGAGAGTCAACCAAAAATTAACTTTACGGGTCTCTTTCCATCGGGCGTGCCGGGCCAGTTACGCTCCTTTTGTTCCCAACTGTCGCAGTTTGTCCGGGTGATCTTGCCGTATTGTACGTTCCGCAACGAGGCTACATGCTTGCGAATTTTTCGAGCAGGTTCTTTGGATGGATCCTGCCGGTGAAACCATTCCAATACTTCCTTACTCACTTCCTTAACATCCGAGAAGTGTTTACCAATCATGGTGGCGCCCAAATAGACTTGCTCAAGTCGCGCCTCATCACCCAGCAACTTGGTATCCGTTCCATCTGAATTGAGAGACTTATGATCTATCTGTTCTATCATTGTGACGCGGGACTTGAAGTCACTGAGCTTCTCTCCGGCTTCGAGGTCTTCGTCATCCAGCCGAGTACCCGCGAATACCCAAACACAAGGTTTGAGGCTGAAAATTTTTCCCCGGCGTACATAAACGCTGTCTTCGAGAGGAGCAAGAAAGGCGCCGTACAGATGGCCTCTGTCAACTAAGGCATTAATTTCGTCAACAAAAACCAGGATATTCTTTTGTTCATTGGCCTGCATCGTTGCCAGCGTGTCAAACAGGTCGAGCAACTCATCACGACGTATCATCTGAGTAACATCGTACCGAAGAAAGGAATATCCAAACGCGCTGGCTAAACTCTTTGCCAGAAATGTCTTTCCTGCTCCCGGATCCGCTTGAAGCATGATGCTCATCGACCTGACTTGCGTGTCGCCCTGATTAAAGGCTCGAAGATTCTTTCCAATCCTGGTAATGATCTCACGCTTCTGCTTGATGCAGGCGACATAACCCGGAAGATAGGTGGATCCTCGCCATACATCGAGGCGGAGCTCCCCGTTTCTCTCTTTGATTATTCCGCAATCCTCCATTGCTTGTTTCCAAGCCGTCGCCTCCTTTCTCCAGGAATCAATATGAACATTTGGCTGCGGCCGCAAAATTCCATTAGATTTTCTATCCTGCGCAATAGGAACACCGCCATAATCATCAGCCCAATTCATTGCGGTGACGATGTCCACTTCTTTAAGTGCCGAGTTCTTGTCGTGCATTCTATGTACTAAGGCTGCAAAGAACGCACTGGGCCATCCGAGTTGGGTAATCGGCGTCGGCTTGACCATTGATTTGGCTGTCATACAGGCGCTTGCTCTATTCAGCTTTCCAATCACTTCACGGCGATCCGAAAGGAGAACCACGTTTTTCCCAGGTAACGTCTTGATGATATCCAGTGCCTGAATGGTCAATTTATCGTGGGCTAACCACGTATCCCACGGATTAAGCAGGGCCGCGACTTCCGGTCCAATAACCAGCAATTCAAGCGAACTCTCAATTTGTTTCAACCAGGGTGGATTTATACTCTTGCTTCTGACGTACCAGGCAGCTTTCGGGTAGTGCGTGCGAAGTTTTGTGATCAGACCATCAGTGATAACCCCCTTCGCAAGATCGTGTATCACGATACAGCTCACTTGATTCGATTTTGGCAGTTGAAGCTTGCCCCACTCAACACTGGCACCCTGCTCGGATCGTTCAAGTTCCCAATCTACGCGATTGATTTGTTTAAGTTCACCGTCCTCCTGGTGATATTGCCGGATGGCCCGGTTAGTAGAGCTTTTCCGGTTGAAGAGTTACGAGTTCTATGTCCTTACTGACATCATCACAGTAGTCTGGGATTAATCGATAAGTAGCCGAGGCAGCAGCGCAGTCTTTCTTTGTCCTTGCATGAACCAGGTGACGAATCAGTTGTGTGTCTGTCTGATGCCAGGCACCCAGGCCGAACAGCTTGTAAACATCCGCACCTTCACTCCGCAGCTCATATAAAACTCTCGCGACGTGACCGGCACTGCAAAGATCCGACACGGTGTCATTTCGCTGAGTCGATAAACGATAATGGGAAAATCCCGTGTGGGAACTGATATCTGAGTGATGTCTGACGAGAAACCAGTATTCGTCTACAACCCAGTCCCCAACGATTAGAATCGTTTGGTCTTTACTAGTTAACTTTTTCATTTCGGCCCTCGCTTAGTGAAGATTCGCAGAACGGTCGACTCTCGAATGAGAGGTACTAGTGAACAAGCGCCCTTGGTTCTAAACCGATGGAAACTAGTGAAGTCTTAACCAGGAATTAGAATCGCATGAGAACCAGACATCGTGTTCGGCTTGCGGGTAAATGAGTATCGAGCGAAGCCTACTGATCTTGGAACAAACCGTTGAAAGGTAGCGAGACAATATGAAAAACGCTATTCGCTGTCAATATCGCTTCTCCTGCACAGAGGGCAGTGCCCCCGTGTAAGATGGGCGCAACCGTAGCTCTCCTGGCTGGTCTAATGGTAGGAGGAATGAATAATGAAGCCACTCGTTTTCTTTCTTTTGCTGGCATTTTCACTTACCGCTCACGCCCAGTCACGGAACGAAGTTGCGGCCCGCGCAACTCTGTTTCGGTATAACGACCGCTCACCGGTCACTATCAATGAGGTGTCAGCCGAGCAGCGTGGCGATGTTACCGTGCGGGATATCACGTTTTCGCCCGGGCCAGGACGCCAGGTAAAAGCCTACATGGTTGTTCCAAAGGGGAATGGACCATTCGCGGGAATCCTGTGGGTGCATTGGCTTGGCGAAGAGAAATCAAACCGGACCCAGTTTCTCGATGAAGCCGTCGAACTTGCCTCGAAAGGGACGGTCTCGCTCCTGGTTGACGCGATGTGGTCGGCGCCGCGATGGTTCGGCAATCGAATTCCCGAAAAGGATTATGAGAACTCAATACGCCAGGTTATCGAGCTAAGACGTGCTGTTGATCTGCTGCTTTCACAACCGAACCTCGATAAGACGCGCATCGGTTTTGTAGGTCATGACTATGGTGCGATGTACGGGATGTTAATGGCCGGAGTGGATCAGCGCATCAATACGTTTGTTTTCATTGCGGCAACGCAAAGCCTCAACGATTGGGCGTTTCTTGGACCACAACCGAAATCGAAGGCCGCCTACTTAAAACAGAATTCGAATCTGGAATTGACTGACTATTTGCGACAAGTGAAAACTGCGAGCAAGTTCTTTCAGTTCGGGAAAGGCGACTTCTATGTCTCACAGGCGGACGCCGCGATCCTTTTCGCCGCCGCCACTGAACCCAAGCAACGGAAGATGTACGAAGCCGGGCACAAAATGGAATCAAGCGAAATCGTAAAGGACCGCGATGAATGGCTGATCAAGCAATTGAAACTCGGAAAGTAAGACGTAGATAGGATTCACAGAATTAACAAGATTGCTCAAGAATGACCTATCTCAACTCAGCGTAATGATTACTGCAAACTCAAGAGCACGAGTATCTCACCCGTGCCTTGCGCTAAGGGCTCTAACGCTTTACCGATTAGCGTTCCCGGCGTATGTATCTGCCGGCCGCCGATCGTGATCGGCACAGACTTCATCGCGACTCCTTCCCTGTCGCTGGTCACCAGAAGGTCACCGATTTGAATTGGACCATTAGTGGCATCAACTTTAACTTTGACGCGGCCTGTCGTCGCGACCAGCAGTTTACCAGCGCCCGCTTCGCCGAGCGTGATTCCGGGTTGCGCTGAGACAACGCCGGCCACACGCGTGTCATACGACTGAGTTGAAGCCATCACCTGATTCGACTTTTCGGGATCTAACGTAACCACGGTACCGGCGACGAGCGCCCGTCGCGCTGAAACCCATTCGGCAACGTCCTGATACTTGGCGGCGATGTTGCCGGTAACTCTGACATCGCCATTGACGTCGAGCTTGTAGGCAGGGCTCGTCGTGCCAATCCCGACGTTACCGTTACTATTAAGTATGGTTAGTCTAACGGCGCTGTTGCTGTAGTTGTACAGGTTGAGATCATCGCTAACAACTCCCACATCAGTTCCGAGAGCCCACTTGAGGGCGCCACTTTTCGAGAACTGAACTTCGCCACCAGCCGTTCCGTCCAGGATGAGATAGCCATCCGCACCGCCAGTGAGCTTCAACGTCCCACCGTTACTCACCTGGACGTTGCCGGTGACCTCCAGTTTTGCCGCCGGACTTGATGTGCCGACGCCAACATTGCCGCTGTTTGTGTTGTTGATATTGTTACCGTTGGTGGTCCATTGACCGTGTGCGGTCTGTGGCGCCACAAACAAAATCGCCAGAGTGCACAGGCACAGAGCGGAAAGCCAACCGGCCGAAGTCGCGCGTTTACGGAGTTCGCTATTCATCATTTTCTCCTATTGGCTTTCGCCGATTAACGTTCCTTACTTCACAAGATCACGCAGTTCGGTTACGTGGACTGCTTTGACGAGTGTGCTCCCAGGCGTCAACGACGAGTCGGTGTACGACGCCGTAGATAGACCAAGCGCGCTGCGCGCCGCATCGAGATTCGATCTCAGTTCGCTGATGTGAACAGCCTTAATCTCGACGCCGGTGAGTGAACTATCCGTCCATGTAGCAGCACTCAATCCGGCCGCTGCTCGCACGGCATTCACAGCCTGCCGCAGTTCGGTAATGTGCTGTGCCTCGACAAGCGTCACGCCGGCCACGAGCGGATCGTTGGTGAAAACAATCGTTGTCGCGATATCTGTGTTACTGAAATCGGAATAGTTGCCGTTCGCGTCAACGGCCCGGACGCGATAGATGTAGGTTGTTGTACTGCTCAAACCGCTGTCAGCGAAACTTGTCGACGCCGCATTTGCGAGCGTTGTAAAAGGTCCGTTCTTGTTTGTGGCTCGCTGAATCTCGTAGTGGTCGATCGAGCCGGAGCCCGCGCTCCAGGTCAGAGATGCACCCGAAGTGGACGTGGCCGTCGCGACGAGATTGCTCGGCGGCCCGGGTGGTAATGCGTTGCCCGAGTTAACGTTGATGATCTGGGCCACCGAAGGAACCCCGTTGCTGTTCAGAATAAACAACATGTAAGGGCCGGGCGGGCACGAGTTTGAGCTCGACGGCAGAGTCACATTCAATCCACCCATTCCCTGTGTGAACGACAGCCGATTAAAACGCTGATTCATGTTGCGCGCGTGAGTGACTGAGGAGAGTGCAACGAGGGTGACATCTGAGATATTCGCGGCGTCGGGTGTTGTGACGAAGATCGTCTGGCCCGGCCGAACACCTTTTGAGAGATGTGAATCAATCGTCGGGCGCGTGGCCGCGCCGCCGCCAGCAGTAAAGAGATAGGGCGGCGAATAGATTTCCGCATTCTTGTATTCTGTGCCGGGCCGGCCGCCGCCGGCTGAAACTACTCGGCCATCAGGTAATAGAAACGCAGTCGAATGGTAAAGCCGCGGCGTTTGCGCACTTGCCATTGTGCTGAAATTTCCAGTTCCGGGGTTCCACATCTCCGTAGCCAGAGTGGCTCCCGCGGCTTCGTTGCTGGCGTTATTCGTGCCTCCGGTCACCAGCACTTTGCCGTCGGGAAGGATCGTGGCATTCATCTGGCGGCGCGCATTCGCCATGCTGCCGACGCTGCTCCACGCGGGAGTAGCCTGGTTGAGATCGATCACTTCAGCGCTGCTCAACACAGGATTACTGCCACCACCCATGATCAAGACTTTGCCCACGTCGTACATCACCGATGAACCGTAGTCGCGGTCACCGGCGACGCGTGTTGCCACCGTGGTCCATGCGCCGGTTCCTGAGGTATCCAGGTACCGAGTAGTTGACTCTGTTCCGGAAACGAAGACTTTTCCATTCGGCGCTAGATGCATGTATGGATACAAGTTCAAGCTGAGCGTGGCATTCGTCAACGATCGCCAGCCGCCACCGGAATTTGTTTGCCAGACTTCGGGAGTGTTTGTGCCGCCGCCCGGATCGGCGCCGGACACCACGAGGACCTCTCCGTTTCCGACAGTCACAGCGCTCGGATACCAACGACCCGCGGACATCGGCAAGTTTGTCTGTGTCCACGTGTTATTGCTCGAGTTGAAGATGAAAGCGTCGGTG
Organism: Pyrinomonadaceae bacterium; assembly: GCA_035279345.1. Taxonomy (GTDB): domain Bacteria; phylum Acidobacteriota; class Blastocatellia; order Pyrinomonadales; family Pyrinomonadaceae; genus PSRF01. Next base: position 18,702 of record DATEHX010000097.1, read on the forward strand.
ATGCCGTCGCCATCTGATCCCGCGTGACCACCGGCAATCAACAGGCGGCCATCAGGGAGAAACGCGTGGCCGCTACAGAAAACGTTTACGCTCGTGTTGTTAACCTGGGTAGTGGTGCCAGCGCCAACGTCCCAAATGTAAGCGACAGTTGAACCACCTAGACGCGTTCCATTCGAGTTGTAATTAGCATGATTGTCGTCTTGCCAGATTAGGACCTTGCCGCTCGGAAGCATGTGCGCATGAATAGCGACGATCGGAAGGGTGATTACGCTGGACCACTGCCCGACGGTTTCCGGTCCGGATTGCGGAGCAGGTGCAGCATTATTGTTGGACCTGTCTGCTAAACCGCTCGGTGTCAGTAAGCTGCCACAGATAAGGACCAGGAGACACAATACGATGGCGCCTAGCTTAATAATTCTTGCAGAGGGGAAATGAGTAGTACGCATAACTTTGGTCTCCTCCAACCCACTTTAATTTTTGTTACTTCGCAGTCCGAAGCCGGCAGTGTGCGATGCACTGAGATGGGGAGTTTAATTAACGTCCGCTCATCAAGAGCGATAAATACGAGAACGAAGGCGGAAGGCTATGATTAATCCGTTACTGCTAATTCCCTTGGCGCGAGGTGAGCGGCAATCTACTCTCATCGATGGGTGAAGTCAATGAGTATTTCAAACGGTGAAGATTCTGATTTACTGAGCACAAGGTTCGTGCTAACCTTCGCCCCCTGAACCTAGGGATTCGGTTTTCAGAATAGTTTACCTCGCTCTCTCAAGCGCATCTCCCCAGCCTGCCATAAGGAGGACTGCATGTGTAACGAACGCAGCCTACGTTTTAGCTCGATGGCTATTGCCGCCGTTTGTCTGGCTCTTGCTTTCGCGTCAACAACGATCGCACAGACCTACACCGTGACGAACATCGGCACGCTCGGCGGAAATGACAGTGTTGCTCTCAGCATCAACGATTACGGAGAAGTAGTCGGTTACTCGAAAACTGCCGAGGGAGAAGTTCACGCCTTCCGCTATTTTCGCGACGCAATCTTCGACCTAAGCACGCTCGGCGGTAAAGACAGCTATGCTTACGTCATCACAAATTCCGGGATTTTGCTCGGCGATGCCAGAACGCCGGATGGAGGTCTTCATCCGTTCACAGGCTCGCCAAACAGTCCGCTGTTTAATCTCGGCGGTAAAGCACATTTGTTCAGCTCGGCACGCGGCGCCAATAACGTGGGCCAGGTGGTTGGCTTTAAGCTCATCACTGACGAGCACGGTCAGCTACACAAACGTGCTTATCTTTACACCACGAACCGCACGATCGATCTCGGCACGTTTGGAGGCAAACAGAGCGATGCCGTAGCGATTAACGATGCCGGCGAGGTCGTGGGCCATCTCTACACCCAGTACCACGATGGTCCAAAACGTGCCGTGCTTTACCAAACTGGTAAGGTCGTTGAAATCGGAACGTTCGGTGGAAATATTTCGATCGGAGTAGCCATCAACGCAGTGGGCCAGGTTGCGGGTTATGCGACACTGCCCGGTGGGGACCAGCGCGCGTTTCTTTTCGCGCACGGCAAAATGAAGAACCTTGGCACGCTGCCGGGCGGCACACAGAGCTTCGCGTATGGCCTCGACGATCGCGGACGCGTCGTTGGCGCCTCCGATGCGAAAGACAGTGCGTTGCGTGCCGTAATCTACAGCGACGGCGTCATCCAGGACTTGAACAAGCTGATTCCCGCCGGCTCCGGTTGGACATTGACTGAGGCAAAGGCCATCAACGAGTCAGGCCAGATCGTTGGTTACGGGTTTTTCGATGGAGAGCGGCGGGCATTTCTGCTAACACCCGTCAAAGCACTTAAGACAATAGCAAAACGCAACTAGCAAATGAGCAATCTCAAAAAAATCAAAGCTGTTTACGAGGGCTTCGCAAAAGGCGATATTCCGGGCGTGCTGGAAGTTTTTAGCCGTGACATCGAATGGACCGAAGCCGAGGGCTTTCCCTACGGCGGCATCTATCGTGGTCCAAAGGCCGTGCTCGTTCAACGCGCGTTGGATAGACAGGATTCACAGAATTAACAAGATTGCCTCAGAAATAGCTCATCTTGTCCATTCTGAAATCCTGTCAAAGACTCTTACGGCTGGCGGTCGAGACAGTTGATCGTGTTTCCGTTTGTGTCCGTGCAGCCCCAATCCCAATCGAGGAAACCGTTGCGCGTGATGTTGAAACAGCGCTTACGGCCACAAACGCCCATGCGGACCTCGAGGTTTCCGATGGTGGTGTCGTCTGTAGCTGGTTTGTGGCTACGCGGTGTGCCTTTGCCTGTTAACGAGTGAACCATCTTTCCTTTCATGTCGATGAACGAGACCTGGACGTCGCCACTCTTCTCATATCCCGGAAGCGCGAGGCGGATGCGGTAAAAACCCGCCGGCAACGCGCGTTGGCCGCTAATCGAAACATACGCATAAAACAGTTCGACGCCGGCAGTGATCTCTTTCTCGGTCGGTAACTCATCGCGATGAATGGCGGCGGTCACGACTTGTAAGCCAGTCGCGATTTCACAGGTCAGTGATTCCTTGACGATCGTCTGTCCGGCAGACTTGGCGCTGCGTTCCAGTGAATCGGCGAGTTGTTTCTTGAAGGCTGCGAGGTCGACGGTGGTTGCTGGTTTGCTCATGGTGGTCTTTCTCCTTAATAGGTGTGAACTCGAGGACACCGATATGTTAGTGAGGAGAATGATTGGAGTATTTAGGCGGCCCTGAATTTTCCCTGAAGGGCTTTCATAAGAATCTCAGAACCGCCAGGCAGGAATTTATTAGGGCGCGCTCAGGATCTTGATCAGATCCGAATCACCACCATAGACCACGTTACTTATCTGCCATCCATCCTTACCCTTGACCGTCTCAAACTTGATCGTCGTCCGCTGATTGAAGTTGCGAAAACTCACCACAACCGTAGCTTCATCACCTGTCATCACCGGCTTACCGATTTGGAAGTTTGTAATCTTCGTATCCTGCGCGTTGTAGAGCGGGTCGAAGTCGAGATTACCCACTTCCCCTTCCGGTGTCTCGCTAAGGTTTTTCCAGATCAGGTCGGCAAGTTTCTGATCGAAGAATTTGTAGATGTACTTCTTTCCTCTGGCTTCAAAGACATGGCCTCTTCCATCGTTATGAATCCGGTATAAGTCTCTGACCACACTATCGGGTGAATTCGTGTGCTGGACTCTTTGTGTAGCAGACGCGGAAAGAGGGGTTAAGATTACAAGCAATGAAAGGATTATTGTTCTCATAGTTATTGTGCTTTCAGGAGTCGTTGCATTTCTCGGTTCATCTCTTCCACTATTCGAGCCGCCTCCGGCTGCTTGATGATGTTAGTCATCTCATACGGGTCGGCCTTGAGATCGTAGAGTTCGTCCATCCCTTCCAACTCGAAGTAGTGAATGTATTTCCAGCGCTCGTTGCGCACGGCCTTGTAACCCATCCGACTGATTCGTGGAAAGACTTTGTCGGAGTAGTATTCGATCAAAAACGATTTGCGCCATTCAGTTCGTGCCGCTTTCAACAGCGGGACCAGTGATTGTCCTTCCATCCTGGCAGGAACAGAAACGCCGGCCAGTTCGAGTAGAGTCGGCGCCAGATCGATGTTTAGGGCAAACTCGTCACGCACAGTTCCGGCTTTGATTGCTGCCGGATAACGAATCAGCAGCGGCATACGGATCGATTCCTCGTAAGCTAATCGACGTTCGACGCTAAGACCGTGTTCGCCGTAAAAGTATCCGTTGTCGCTCGCGAGAACGATCACGGTATGGTCCAACTGGTTCGTCTCTTTAAGCGCCTTCATGATTTCGCTGACGCCTTCTTCAATCGCCATCAAAGATCGCAGACGGCCCAATACAGCCTCATCGGGCGTTCCTGTATTGACGCTCAGCGGAGGCAGACCGCCTATCTTTCGTTGCAGGGCAGGCTTGTCGACTGGGGGCCGCAGAGCACTCGGACGGCGCGTGATCTTTTGCCCTGTGAACAAACGCGCATGTCGTTCGGCAGGTATGAATCGTTCAGCATCGGCGAGGTTGACGCTTCCGTCATCATGCTGCATCACTTCCGGATGAATCGCCTTGTGCGCAAGATAAATCAGAAATGGTTTGTTATGTGGCCGCTTGATGAATTCAGTGGCATAGCCGGTGAGCAGGTCAGTAATGTACCCGGCGGGTTTCACATCTTTGCCATCATCATTTATCTCAGGGTCAATGTAGGAACCCTGTCCTTTGAAACTCACCCACCGATCGAAGCCCGGACGCCGCGAATCATCGTTACCCATGTGCCACTTGCCGATGAACGCCGTTGCGTAACCGGATTGCTGTAATAGTAAAGGAAAGGTGAGTAGCTTATGGCTTGCTTGCGAACGATCGACGTTGTCAGTGATTCCGTGCGTGTGCGCATATTGCCCGGTGAGAAAACTGGCGCGTGAAGGTGAGCAGAGCGGAGCAGTTATAAACGCATTCCGAAACAGCGCCCCCTCATGGCCGAGGCGATCGATGTTTGGGGTTTTGACGAACGGATGACCGGTAATGCCCAGATCGTCCCAGCGCAAGTCGTCGACGAGAATAAAGATGATGTTCGGTCGCCGCGGCTGTTGCGGTTTTGAAAGCCCCGGACAAACGGAGCCGGCGATCACTAAAGCGATTATGACTGGACCAACTAGAAGCTTCCTCATGTTTTCCAATCCAGGTGGGGAATCGTATCATTGAATCACTGTCTTTGACGGTACCAGGAGGACTACGATGAAGCGATGCCCGACATGCAATCGTAGCTACGCCGACAATACGCTCTCGTTCTGTTTGGAAGATGGCGCCCGCCTCGAGCCCGCTTACGATCCGGAAGCCACAGTCGTGGCCCAACCGCGACCACCGACGCTGCCAGTGGTTAAGCCACGTGGGCCCAAAAGCAGCAGGCTTTATCTAATCATTATTCTATGGCTGCTGGTGATACTTGTAGGTGGCGGAATCGGATTGTATGTAACGCTTAATAAATACAATGAACGAAACGAAGTCGTGGCGTCGCCGTCGCCGGAGCCATTGCGAGGAGATCCGGTGTTGCATATTTCCAACCAAAATACGCAGACCAAAGCGTCACCTAGTCCGACTGTGAGTGCAACGCCAACGCCCAGCGACCAACCGGCGATACCGAAGATCTACGACAAATCATATGACGTTGCCCGCAAGCTTTTGATCAGAGAGGGCTGGTTACCGAACAAGCGATTGCCCATACATGGCGAGGACGCGGACGTGCAGAGCGGCAATGGTCCAATATTCTGGCAGCGCGGGTATTGGGAACTGGAGGCCTGCAGCGGCACGGGTTCGGCGAATTGTCTTTTCGAGTTCATCGATCCGACCGGCAGGTTGCTTGAGGTAGTCACCGAGGGTGAAGAAGACGAGGCCGGAACATATCACGCAACGGTGAGTCGCGTTTACCTGAAGAAGAAATAAGCTTGAGCAACGAAGTGCCAACCTGATGTTCTGCAAAAGTGCCAGTGGTCTTCTAGCTAGATGGTGACAGGGTGATTGCAGGATATTCGCTGGTTCATGTACTCGAGGGTTCTCGCTTTCCGAACATCTCTGTGCGGATTATTTCCTGAACGTCGTCGCTAGCACAGAATTGGCTGAGCTCGTGGATACGGTCGAGGATCGAATGAAGGAAGTCTATCTGTTTGATCACACGTTTATTTTGCTCACCTAAGCGGGCTAACAAGGCTTCACACGCTTCATTAGAGTCGAAATCGATCTCAGCCAAACCGGTGTGTACAAACCAATTACGCTCGGTAAGTAATTGGTCCAACTGTCTTGCGTGCTGATCTAGGACCTGTGCCGGTATGTTTAGCTGCAACCAGAAGGCGATCACGACGTCAAGGTCGGTCTTGGGGTTTGCTAGTTGAGGTTTTTGACCGTAAGCGGTCTCAAGCCACAAAGGAATTATAGCGCCTAGTGTCGATCGTTGCGTGCTCTGGCGACGTAGCTCAAGTTGCTTATTTATCTCGGGGACCGAGCCTGTGATGGGACGCAATTCCGCCAACCATTTTAGTATCTTTTCGAGGCGCTGGAAATTCACTAGATTGAGCCCAACTGCTCTCAAGACCCGATCCTTTGAAGCTGCGTATGGAGCCGAACTATCCATGACTTCTAAACTCCTGATCATCTGGTAGCTGAATTTTCGCGTTCATAAAGCGCTTGTGTTGATCCAATCGAAGTGTCTGTCTATCCACCCACGGACGCGAAATGCCAAGGCGCACGCAAGCGCGCTACCGGGTAACACTAATGCACTCGTAAACACGCTAGACCGGTGACAGCCTCCGGTGGTGCGAACGTTGGATCTTTCGACGCTCCGGGTATATACGGCGGCATGCGGCTGAGGTTGAAGAAAAACCATAAGGCGGCGTAACCGAGCACGAAAATTGCCAAGAGAGTTAACGTCGCCGCAATGCGACAACGCTTCGTGCTTCGGAGAAACAGTTCGGCCGCTACCCAGCCGGCGATCGCAGGTGGAATCCAGAAGCCCACAAGAACGATGAGACTAGGAAGTCGATCCGGTAGCAGAAGGTTTAGCATCATAGCGATTGCTCACCACCGCGAAAGGCCCTGAGCCTTCAATCTATTTTTTCAAGGAGTACGATTGGAACTTCAGAACGCCCCGACCATTTTACGACCGCGATGCACTTGGGCACATTTTGTGCTACGTAGAGTGTGTTTCCTTGCAAGAACAGGTCGTCGGGCGTATTCAACATTCCAGCCGGCATGTTCACACGGACGATCTCTCAGGACTTGAGGTCGATCCGAAAGAGCATGTTCTCGTTTCGTTTGCCAATGATCAGGTATCGGCCATCTGAAGTCGCAACAATCCCGTTGACATTGATCCCCTCAGCACCGGGCGCGTTCACATGAACCACCGGCGTGCCCTCAAACCTCAAGAACTCCTGTAGCTCATATTGTCCCGAACCGGTAGGTGCAAGGCGATAAAGCACCGGGTTGATGGAGTCCGTCACATAGGCACTGCCATCTCGTGCGAACGTGGTGTCGTCCAGAAAGGTCTGGCCTGCGCGAAGACCGTTATCCAGCTTCGAAATGAGACGGCCATTTTTGGTGTTGTAGACGAAGATCAATCCGGTTTGCCGCCCTACTACCACCAGACGGTTGTCGGCGAAAAACATGCCCGTCGCGATGCTGCGGCCATCCGCACCTCCAGGAGAAAACACCTCAAGGAGGGGCCTGACGATCTTGCCCTTGTACATCGTGCCTTCTTTCACTGAGCCTAAAAAGAAAGTCTCACTCGACTGATCCACCGTCACGCTCTCCGGGTACACATTCGCACTCTCAAGAAACGTGTGCAGGATGGGAGGCGCGTACGGCTGCAGAGTCTCTTGCGCGTTGCTATCCGCCGCCAAGGTGAATAACGTGAGGATGGTCACGAGACTCGTGGTCCAAGGGGCAAAAGCAGTTTCCGGGGTTGGTGCCGCATGTTGTACCTCCTTTGCGACGTTCATGATGCGCCGGCCAGGCTCGATCAGTGCAAACAGAATCGGCGTGCCGCTTGAGCAACGGCACGCCGCACCGAAAACCTTGATAAGTCGATCGCCATTAAGAAGTTAAGGGCGAGTTTATTGGGCCGGCTGTTCCACCGCCTTGAAACCAGTGCTGTTGATAACTTCGCGTAGCTTGGTTTCGTTCAGCTTCTGGTCATCGAACTTGATTACGGCCTCACCCTTATCTGAACTCACCTGCGCGTCTTCAACGCCTTCGGTAGCTTTTAGAGCTTTGCTAACCGACGCAGAACACTTCGCGCATTTCATTCCTTCAACCTTGATGGTTACGGTCTTGGTGAAAGCTTGAGCTGTAATCATGCCGAGAGTCAGAACGAGGACACCACCAACAACGAGACTAGTGATCCGATTTAACATTTCTCATCTCTCCTTCCCGGGTCAATAGCGGCTTGATCTTTTCGTCGAATTCCTGGCGAAGAAGTATGCCGCTGATTATTTCTTTAACTTTGCCGTCGCGATCTATGACGACAGTTAAGGGCAGAGTTTCCTCTGAACTAAAACGTTCTCTAATCTGACGTGTGCCGAGGATGATAGGGTAATTAACTTTCAGACTCCTGGCAAATCTGCGCACTCGTGACTTGTTCTCCGGCGGGTATGTGATGCCGATTATCTGTAACCCTTGCCTCGCGTGCTCGCGTTGCAGTCTGACCAGGTCCGGCATTTCCGCACGGCATGGCGGACACCAGGTAGCCCAAAAGTTGATCAGAACTACTTTTCCCCGATAGGCGCGCAACCGCACGGTGCTTCCATTAATATCCCTGAGTGCAAATTGCGGTCTTACAGCCTCCTGCCCCAGGACAGTCGCAGACGAAAACGCGATCAGCATCGCAACCAGCGTGAAAAGAAAAACGTGAGCTCTGGTTTTCATTGATCCTGTTTTGCGTCTGGCCTTCGTTGTGCGATGTGCCAGAGAACGCCGCAAGGGTCCACCACAAACAAGACACGGAGTCCCCAAGGCTGCATAGCCGGAGGTTTAGGCTTGGGCACACCGAAGTGCGTTGCGAGATCGAGTGATTCGATATGCGCCCACCACACGTCGAGATCGTCAACCATGAGTTGCATCATGAAGTTGTTGGCCCAATCTTCCTGGTAGTAGCGCTGCAAGATAAACCCACCCGAGCCCGCATTGAATATCGCGACCTCGCCGTCGAGAACCTTCTCAAAGCCCAGCGCTTCGTAGAAACGCTTCGAGAGTTCGAAATCTTTTGCAGGCAGGAACGGACGCATCAACTCCGTTCCCGTGGGAACACCGGTCATTAATTCCTCCTCGAAGTTTGCTAGCGATTGCTAAGCACCAGCGCGAGAATCGTTATTACAATACCAACCAGGAAACCCGTCAGCACGATCTTCCAATAACTATACGGGCGCTCGCCCTGTATTTCGCCTGTACGCCCGTTGACCAGAATCTGATAAATATTTCCATTGTAACGATACGCGCCGGCATAAACCGGCAGCAACAAGTGCTTGAAAGTGGTTTCGTAGTAACTCGTGCTGAGACTATCGATCTGCTGCTCGTCGCCGCCAATGTCATCACGCACGTCACGCTCGATCACCGGCGCAACAACTCTCTTCACTTCTTCGAAACCCGCGCCGAGATCGACCTGATAACGTTGCGCTCTGAACCCGGATAAGAACGCGGGATCGTACGTTTTCAACTCTGCCAAATCCCACGGCTCTAAAGCCACAAGACGATCCGGAGGTAACGAACGTGTGGCCGGAACCAGAATGTCGTCGAAGGCACTAAGGACCGTGCCCGAGGCGTCATACCACGCCGTGTGCCTCACCTGTCTCGTACGCTGAACCTGATTACCTTGCGAGTCGCGCTCGTAGTAAGTCTCGGTTGTGTAATAGTACTCGCCGCGTTGGCCCGCGTAGTGAGTCCTGGTGCGAGTGTCGTATGTCCAGAACGGAAGATAGACGCCGTTTATCGCCTCGGCTTTAGCGAAACGTTTCAGATCGTTGGGCGCGAACCATCGTGATGAAAGCCACTGTTTGAGGTCTGAACTGGCCTGGCTCTGTGTGATACGAAAAGGCAGCAGACCGCCGGGTTTCAGAATCGGATCAGCGGACTTGGCCTGGACCACGATCTGCGCGCCACAGAAGTCGCATCTGCCCGCGACCTCGGGCGGAGTGAAGATCGTTTTGGCGCCGCAGCTTTGACACTGTACTTCGAGCGCATTGGCGGCCAATCCCGACATTTGTTCGGGACGAAGTTTCAGGTGCTGCTCGAATGAGAGTTCCTCAACTGCTTTCGCACTCTGTGGAATAGCTTGTTTGTGGCCGCAGTACGGGCACGACAGGTTTCCCTCTCCAGGCTCGAAAACAAGATCCGCACCGCAAGACGAGCACGGAAAATTGTGAACCTCATTCGCTGCCACGTGAGTGTCGCTAGAGTTCATCTGGCGAGACTTTAGTAACAGTCAATTCCTCAACTCGCAACCGTCGCACGCGCAATTCTTCTATTTCCAGTAAACGCACGGATGACTTGCGAACGATCAAACGACCAATAACCAAGCGGCCAATCGCCAAGGCGCCCACAGCCACAGCGCCGATGGCCAAAGCGCCCGCGGCCATCGATCCGAATGCCTGTGCGCCGACGGCCTGTGAGCCGATAGCTTGCCCGCCGATTGCCCGAGATTTAATAGCTGTATTTCGATTATGCATTTTCGAACCCCTGTTCTAATTCTCTATCACTACAAAGATATTGGGATATTTCTCCGGCGCTGAAGAGCGTGGTCCCCAGTTCATTCGTTTTGTATGAATGCGGTATTGCGCGATACCGTTGCTCGTTAAATAACGTTGGGTTTCAGTTACTCTTTTGTTCAGCTCGGCGGATGGAGCGTGTGTGTAATAAAAACCCTGGATCACCGCTCTCGCGTTCGTGTGCTCTTTAAGCAGAGCGACAACTTTTTCCAAAACTTCCGCATAAGACTTCGGAGTCAGGTTCTGTATTTCATCGATCTCGTGGCGATCGCCTTTCTCGAGTTGGTCGTGGTGCGTGAACTGAAAGCCCAATAAGTTCGTCGCGCTTCTTGCTTCCACATGATCGGGAAACTGCGCTCCTTTGGGAACCAGCCAATACTCAGTCGGCGCATAACCGTTCGCCGCAAGGGAGCAGCTTTTGTTCTGACGCAGGTAATAGATCCGTGCTTTCGGCACGCCGGCCTTTTCGAGTTTTATAGTTGTCAGAAAAGGATCGCCGCTGGCGAGTGGAAGTGCTAGCGGCAGAGGATCGTTCGAACAAACTCTGATCGCAAAATTGTCGTCCTTCGGATCGAAGCTTCCCTGCACTTCCAAACTCAGATTGTAAAGTAGGTTCAAGAGGTCATCGCCATCTCGTGTCGCCGCGAGCAACCTGGGTTGCACATTGCCGGTTAACTTCCGGGTCTTACTCTGGTCCTGATTCCATGTCCATACAGACGTGAACAGCAAAACAATTACTCCGATCCTGATTCCGGGCTTAATCATTTGTACGCGGCACAGGGTGATTGGTCGAGGTGCACGACCATCGACAAAACAAGCCTATACCCCAGGTAAACGCTCACCGGGTTCACCTTTGCTGCTTGATCGTTGCGACTGTGGAGAATCTTCGGCCACTCATTACTCATACCGTGAATCGTGACGGCTGGTATCTTCTTCTCGATGAACGAGACCGAGTCTGAACTGGCTCCGGGAATGCTGGCCTGCGCGAAAGGCATTTGCATCTCTTTGGCCAAATCAGCGGCGAGCTGCGTCAGCTTCTTGCTCGACATGTTATCTGCCACCTGCGCCGGACCTAACCCTAAACTATCGATATTGATCATCGCGCAGTACTCAACTGCCTGATCTTTGCTGATAGCATTCGTCATTGCACGCGACCCGATCAAGCCTTTCTCCTCCTTACCGAAAGCGACGAATACTAACGTCTTTTTCGTTGGGACGTCCTTGAGTGACCGGTACAGGTGCGACAAAGTAACCACACCGGTCCAATTATCGAGTGCTCCACAACCATCGGCGACCTTGTCGTAGTGAGCTCCGAGGACGATCTTCTCAGAAGACTCGCCTTTCTTGGTCAAGACGAAGTTCTCCACGTCCTTGTACTTATCGATCGTAAAGTCAGAAGCCGAAGGACCGTCACGCTCAAATAGCGACTGAACGGCTGCCAGTCGTTGTTTATCTTCACACGGGACCGTGTTGAAGTCCTCTTTGATCTGTTCGTCGGTAGAAATCTTAACGCCGGGATTCTGAGCACCGGTTGGAATTGTTGCTATAAAGAAAACCAGGGCGAAGGCCAGGAGTAGTGTGATACGCAAGTTGGGGGATACTCGTTTCTAAAGATTGAACTCCGAAATCGTCTATTTGGTGCTTTGCCCTAAAAGTCTTTGACAAGATTCGCAGAATGGACAAGATGGGTTATTTCCTGAGGCAATCTTTGTTCATTCTGTGAATCTTGTCTACTTTCGAAGACCGAGCACGTCCATGTCGACGACTGGTCTTCGCATTCCGATCTCCTTCTGACTAATTATCTTTCGTTCGCGGGAACGCGCGGCCATCTGCCACGAGCAACTGTAGTTCTGTGACCTTCCCGTCCATATTCTTAACAAACCGAAGCCGCGCCTGATTCTCAGGTGGAACCGATGGATCCTCGATCAGGAAGGTGTCGCCAGCGAGTGCGTGGAGCTTTCGCCGCACACCGCTTGCTCCTAAAAAGTAAAGCTGACCTTGCTCCAAGCTGACGACAATTTTTCCGCGATCGTACTTTCCCGAATAACTCTCGAGTACAGCGTTGAGAATCGGCTTCGGTCGCTGCGCCTCAACCTGTAACAAGCCCGCGAGCCAACTAAACTGTTGCTTGCGCCGCGCGTCACTTGTTTTATCAATCAGGTTCTTTACCGCTTCGAAGTGCGCCATGCTCAAGGCGCGTTCGCTCGCAACAGCGATATCAGGTTTGACGCCGACCTCTTGCCAGCCGCGTCCCGTGCGCGGATCGAATTGGCGAAACGTAGAGATATAGAAAACAAACCCGTCGCCGATCGGAAATTCCTTGTTGCCATAACCGGCGCCCGAGGTCTGTTCGCCGACGATTTTGGCGCGTTGCCGCTGTTGCAAGATAAACGAAAAGCCTTCGCCGGCGGAACCGGTCTCGCGGCTCGTGAGGATATACAAGTCAACGTTCTGAAGTCTTTTTCCGGGAACCTCACGCAGCGTCCATTCTCTGACAGTGACGTCGCCTTCGCGATGATAGCGCGACAACAGTTCCACCGGATCGACACCATAGAAATAACTGGCGAGGAAGATTTCGAGATTGATGAAGCCTCCGGGATTCCGGCGTAGATCGATTATGACCGCGTCCGTGTTGGCGAGAAAACTCATCGCGGCCGCGGCCGTGTCTTTGGATTGGTTCAAGTCAACAAAACTTCTCAATTCCAGGTAACCGACGTTACCGTTCAATATCTCGAGTTTGCGAAAGTCGTAATTGGATTGACGCTGTTTGGTTAACTGTTCTGGAGTTGGCGGCAGTTCCGGCAACTCTACGCTCGGCAACGTGGGTGCATTTTTCAGGGCGCGTTCCAAAGCAGGATTGTACGTAACAAACAGATGCAGATCCTTGCTTGCGGTTCGCAGGTCGGTGGTCAGGGTCGAGGCGAGTTCATTCACGTCCTGAATCTTTTCGTAACCGCCGCTCTGAAGTTTTGTTTGCAGCGAAGACGTTATGTCTTTAACTTTTTCCGGCGCCACGTACTTCGCTTGCAGTTCACGGGTGATGTTCTCGACAAGCCTTTGCCGCAGTTGCGAATCAATGACGGGCGGCTTGTCGGCGGTCTGAGAATATGCGCGTAAAGAAAAGCCGAAAACCAGAGCGCAGAGGATCAGGCAAAAGTTTTTCGGATGTGATTGTGGTTTCATCGAGTGTCACACCCTTGCACCTCCGAAGAGTTCCCAAACTATATTTAAAACTAATTACACCACTGCCGCTCGCAGGGAACGCCGTCGTTGTTGCCGTCCATCTGGGTGCCAGGACAGTTCCTCAGGAAGAACGTCGCTTCCGCACAGGATGTCATCTGGGAGCAATGCGTGCGGCCGTCGCATCGGTACGGCGATGAGACGCGCGGTTCCGGCGTCGCGGTTACCACCGTTGGTACCGAGTCTTCCGGCTCAGTCTCTTTGGCGGTTGGTGCTAACGCTCGCGGCTCTCGCCTCCTGTTTGCAGACGCTGGCGTGGTCGCGCGCGGCTCTGGGGTCGTGCTTGCCTCTACTGGCGCGGTCTGCGGCTCGGTTATCTGACTTGTCTGTTGATATTTGTAGAAGAGGAAAACGCCAGCTGCGATTAGCACAACTCCGAAGATAGCTAACGCGAGGGGTCGCTTTATCTCTGACTTGCTCGTATGGGCCGAGTCGCGAGTTCGGCGCTGAATGTGAATGGCCTGTTGCTTCCCATCCTTGCCGGGTCCGACTTCGAACGAAAGCATCTCGCCGATAGCCGGGCGCGAACCGTCGCGGGGAAACTCGCTGATGTGAACGAACAGCTCCGGCCCTCCATCACTCGGGGTGATGAAGCCAAATCCACGGTCATCATGCCAGGTTCGGAGAAATCCTGAGCGGCGCATCTGCGAGGTCTAACTCCTGATTATCTCGATGTGGTGTGCCACAGGTGTGCGTTGTGGCGTCAGCGCTCGTATTAAACTATACCACCAATACAATTTGCGCCGGCTAAAACAATGCGAACCACAACCAGCTTAACTGCGCTTCCCTTTCTACTGCTTTTATTTCCCCTGACCATCTCCGCCCAATACGAGAATGAGGCGTACTTGCCACTCACCAGCGCGGAAATCAGCAAGAAATTCCCGATCGCTTACGCCGGAACTGCGGGACATTTCCGGCCCGGATATTTTGAAGGTAAATCAGACAAACCACTGCCCGGCACCATCAACATTGGCCCATCCGGTGCGGTTATCAAGACAACGGGCGACGACGAAGACCTGCTGATCACAGGTGACGACAAACATAAGCGAGAATGGAGCGTTCAGTTTGGTCTCAATGCCTATGCGTCCAGGTTTTACGAAGCCGACCTCGATCGAAATGGAATCCGCGATGCGGTGATCGTGTTTCCCACCGGCGGAAACGGATTGGCGCCGACGAGTCACATACTGGCGATCACCTTTGATGAAAACGGCCGTCCGGTAACGTTTGAAGCCGACGGCTATTTTCAGGAAGCAGACGGAAAGGTTTTCGATCTCGTCGATTTAAATCGAAATGGACGAGCCGAACTGATCTACATGAACTTCGACGACGGTTACTGGGTCACCACTATCTATGAAGTAACAAATGCAAGATGGCAAAGAGTCGCGGGCCGGCATGCAAACCGCACTTACCCTCTTTACACACGCTTCACTTTCAAAGAGAACCGCAAGCCAACAGTACCGAAACGGGGCCGTCATCCATTCACACCTGACCTTTCAAATAGATCGCCGCGCCTCACCGGCCGGCTACTTTCATATCAGTGGGCCGACGTTCATCAGTCGGAAGACATCGTCCTGACGATTAAAGACAAACAAGGCCGCGTAGTTTCGAGCAAGCCAGTATCCTGGTACTCCTCTTTCGCCGTTGTGCTCGACGCGCGTGAAGGTCGAAAAATAATCTCGCTGTCCGCCAACACGGAAATGGTGAAATCGCTACTCGATACGATCAGCGCCGGTAACTATGAGATCGCGCTGTACGGGCAGCGAAGTCTGGACGGGTCCAGTCCGGAGATGTTGTGGGCGCGGCCTGTTTCGCATTAAACTACTTCGACAATTTGGGCGATGGAGTTCGCCATTAACCATCCCGCAAGGGATTGATGACTCCTAATCAAAGCGCCGGACGTTCGGCTCTGTGATTAGGAGTTTTCTTTTGGACTGAATTTACTTATGCAGAAAACAATTTTGATTGCGGTGGCTGGCTTGCTCGGGACGCTTTTGCGATATTGGCTTTCCGGGTTTGTTGCGAGACAGTATGGTGAGACATTTCCGTGGGGCACGATGGCGGTCAACCTGATCGGTTGTCTCCTGACTGGCGCGGTGTTCTTTGTGACTGAGACACGATTCGTCGTGAATCCTACAGCCCGAATGGTGATCCTGATCGGATTACTCGGAGGATTTACGACATTCTCGTCTTACGGTTTACAGACGTTTACGCTACTGCGAGACGGTCAACTTGGGTTGGCGCTCTTGAATGTAGTGACGTCAAATACTCTCGGTCTTGTTATGGTCTGGGTTGGCTACCTTGTGGCCAAAGTTTTCTGAGCGCGAAAGACATGAAAAAACTCATCCTTGCTCTTCTACTCTGCTTCACGGCGTCGTCCTTACTCGTGCCCGGTTCTCATCAAGCCAACGGCCAGGAAAAGGTCGTTACCGCGGCTCAAGTCAACGGTACGTGGAGGTCCGGCCATAACCGTTTTTACATCTGGGCTCTGGGCCAACAAAAACTCAAGGTGGAGTTCTTTGGCATGTACGAGTACAAGACTCCCAGCGGACCGATGGCCAACATGGGCTCAGCCCGCGGCATTGCGCGGATCGAAGGTGACACTGCGATATTCAAACCGAGCGATTTGGATGAAGATGACGATTGTAAGATCACGATGAGATTTACTAAGGGCAAACTAATCGTAGAACAGGAAGGAGCATGCCGGTTCGGACTCAACGTGGGACCAGCAGGCACATACCGGAGGACAAGTAAGGCCAAACCGAAATTTGAGGAATCGCCCTAAGCTCCGAACTGCCTTAGATGATGGTCAGTGTGTTTGTACGTGGCCACGCCCCATTCACGGCGGGTCAATGGACCAAACAACGGATGATCTGGTCCTGCACCTTCACCGGGACCGGTTCCGATTCGCTCCAGCAACTCCAACACTGCCGCCCGTTCCGCTTCAAACGATACAGCATCAACCGGCTTCAACTCCGGAGCCGTCGGTGCGCCCTTCGGGAACGGAAGTACATAAAGAATGAGGTGCTTGAGAGGAAACACCTGAAACACGCGCTTGTTCGCCGACGGCACTTCCAACTCTCCGGTTGCCATGCGCGCCGCCAAGGACAAATGCCGCAACATGCCCTCTACGTTCATGCTGCCCCATCGTCCAGTTGACGACACCGACAGCGACCGCACCCTCTTTCTGATTTCCGCCCGGTCACTCTCGTTCAGAATCGAACCCATCGTCAGTTTTCCTCCCTAAGGGAATCTTGTTAATTCTGTAAATCCTGTTTAAACTCCCTGCTCCTCCCGTTGCAACGTCCCCCTCAAGCTCTTGCCCATTGGTCCGAAAAGAACTGTAATGCTAAAAATATCCCTGATCCCGCTGTTCTCTCTCTTTTTATTCATCAGCACCTCGGACCATGCTTTCGCAGCCACACTGCCCGGTGGCTTTGTTGAAACCCAGATTTCCGGTGGACTTTCCAATACCACCGCAATCGCCGTGCATCCTGACGGCCGCGTCTTTGTGTGTCAACAAACCGGCCAGTTACGCGTGATCAAAAACGGCGCCGTACTACCAACGCCCTTCCTGACACTAACCGTCAACTCCTTTGGTGAACGCGGTCTGCTCGGCGTCGCGTTTGATCCTGACTACGCGACTAATCGCTTCGTCTATGTTTATTACACTGCACAAACACCGACGATTCACAATCGCGTCAGCCGCTTCACCGCGGACGCTGCCAACGAAGACGTAGTGGTAGCAGGCAGCGAGGTCGCCATTCTCGATTTGGAAAACCTTGGTGCGGACAATCATAACGGAGGCGCTATACACTTTGGTCCTGATGGCAAGCTTTACATCGCGACCGGCGAGAACGCGGCGACATCCAACTCGCAGTCGCTAGCAAACCGCCTCGGCAAAATACTCAGAATCAATTCAGATGGCAGCATTCCCGATGATAATCCAACAAGTTTTCCGAACATCACCGGTTCACCAACGGGACTCAATCGCGCGATCTGGGCCGTGGGCCTGCGCAATCCATTCACGTTCAGTTTCCAACCGGGCACCGGCCGCATGCACATCAACGACGTCGGCCAGGGCACTTGGGAAGAAGTGAATGTCGGAACCGCGGGCGCAAATTTCGGTTGGCCCACTTGTGAAGGAGCGTGCGGTACGGCAGGAATGACGAATCCGCTGTATCAGTATTCTTCGGCAGTCGCCGCGCCTTGCGCGATCACCGGCGGCGCTTTCTACAACCCAACCACGCCGACGTTTCCGGCACAATTCGTGGGCAAGTATTTCTTCGCTGATTTCTGTGCGGGCTGGATAAAAACTCTCGACCCGCTGAGTCCTCCGGCAACCGGCACGGCTGTAGATTTCGCGACCGGAATCAATCTGCCGGTTGATATTCAGGTGGCGAACGACGGGAGTCTTTATTATCTCGCACGCGGAAACAGTTCCGTCTTTCGCGTGCAGTTCATCGGCGGCTCAACACTGGCGATAAACGATCTGAACATTACGGAGGGCGCAGGCGGAACTTCGGTTGCGAACTTCACCGTCTCGCTGTCTGGCGCGAGTTCCGACACGGTAACGGTTAACTATGCCACCGCCAACAACACTGCCGTCGCGGGTAGTGATTATGTTGCGGCGAGCGGCACCTTAACCTTCACGCCCGGACAACTGTCGCAAACGGTTAGCGTCACGATCAATGGCGACATGACGTTTGAACTGAATGAGAGTTTCTTCGTAAATCTTACGAATCCGGTGAACGCGACTCTCAGCGATAGTCAGGGTGTCGGCACGATTACAAACGACGATCCTCAACCGACGATCTCCATCAACGATGTGTCGGTTACGGAAGGTAACTCAGGTACAACAACTGCTGACTTCACAGTCTCGCTATCGAATCCGAGTTCACAGACCATCACGGTGAACTTTGCCACGGCGCCCGGTACGGCGACGGCCGGCAGTGATTATGTATCGGCGACCGGCACCGTTACGTTCACACCAGGTCAAACATCTCGACCGATCAACATCACCGTCAACGGCGATACGGCTTCGGAAGCAAACGAGACTTTCTTCGTCAATATTGCGACTGCGACCAACGCAACCATAAGTGACACCCAGGGTACGGGCACGATCAACAACGACGACGGTCAACCCATAATCTCCATCAGCAATGTGTCGGTTTCGGAAGGCAACTCAGGCACAACTACGGCGGGTTTCACAGTCTCGCTATCGAATCCGAGTTCGCAGAGCGTCACCGTGAACTTCGCTACTGCGGCAGGTACGGCAACGGCTGGGACTGACTACGTGTCCGCAAGCGGCACCGTGACTTTCACACCCGGTCAAACAACTCAACCGATCAACGTCACCGTCAACGGCGATACTACTTTCGAACCAAACGAGACTTTTACGGTGAACCTGTCTTCTCCTGTCGGCTCAACGATCGCTGACGGTCAGGGTAGTGGCACGATCAACAATGACGACGCTCAACCGGCGATCTCGATTAACGACGTGTCGGTGTCGGAAGGCAACTCTGGCACAACTACGGCCGGTTTTACTGTCTCGCTATCGAA
>DATEHX010000098.1:0-3039 GCA_035279345.1 Pyrinomonadaceae bacterium
ACCGGCAGTACCTCGCGATAGCGCCACAGATCGGCGCGCCGCGCCGGTAAAGATTCCTTTGTTAACGTTTGCGCCGCACGTTCCAGGTCATAGCGAACGAGCAGCGGTTTACCGCATTCGCGGCAGAGATTGAGCAACCGACGTGCCTCGTGCCTCAGCCCGCACAGGCCGCACTCTAAGTGTGTGATGTTCATGGGTTTTAAGGATAGGCAGGATTAGAGAATGTGCAAGGGGTGAGGCGCTGTATGCAGCAAACCCCTTGCACTCGGAGCAAAAATTTCTTGCGGGCAGGCTTTAGTGGTTGTGGCTGTTGTTGCCGTCGATCTGGCTACGAATCTCGCCTCCCGGCCACAGCGTGCTGTGAACGTTCACGTAAGTGGCGCCGGCGCGCATCGCCTTGATCAACTCGCCGATCTCACCGGTGTTCAGGCCTTGTGTTCTGGCTGCTGCTGTCGCAGGGATGTTCGGACTGACGTCCGCTGCGAAGATCGTACCCGAGATTTTTGCCGGTGGCGCTGGGCAAGGCTGAGTTCCTGCTGGACCATTGCCAAGATTGGTGCAGAGGAACACGCTGATGCCGCCATTCACACCCACGTTTCCAATATGAATGTGGGCCTGCTGCACGGCGCCTTCGAGATCCTCGTAGCTGAGCTCCCAGTCGATGCGGCTACCATCTTTACTGATCTGGGCGTTGAACTCGCCGTTGCCGGTGCTCGACACTGAAGGAACTTCCTCATAGCTGGTTAAGAATTCACTGATCCTCTTGAAGCCGCCCTGCGCGAGAACAACAGACGTCGACACCAAGGCGACCACCGCAAGAGACACTACTAGTCTTCTTCGCATGCCCTTTTCCTCCAAAATTTTGAGTTGTCTGAGGGGGGCGCGCATAATATCACAGCCCGTTTGATCTGTGTATCCGCGAATGCTACTTTGTCGGTCTTTATGACGATAAGTCTGTTGGCGCTCGATCTCGACGGGACACTCCTCAATCACCGTGGGCACATTTCTGAACGCAATCTCGCAGCAATCCAAAGCGCGCGTGCCAAAGGTGTGCGCGTCGCACTCGTAACCGGACGCCGTTTTCGCGATTCGCGCCCCATCGCGCTCGAGTTGGGCCTCGACGTTCCACTAATCTCGCACAATGGCGCACTGACCAAACATGCTGAAACCTTACAAACGGTTGCTGTTCTTCCTTTGCCACTGAATGCAGCGCGCGAGGCGTTGCGGGTCGGACGCGATGTGGGCGCCGACGCGTTGTTGAGCGACGATCATGAAGGTTTGGGCATGCTTGTTTACGATCATGTGAGCGGCGACAACGTCGCGATGCATCGTTACATCGCCTGGGCCACACGACTCCACGGTGGCGAAGAGGGACGAAACGCCGTGCGGCAGGTTGACTCGCTCGAAAACTACCTCGATCATGAACCCATTCATCTCGCGTTTTCAGGACGTTGTGAAGCGATGGACCAACTCGCCGAGAGGCTCAACGCAGAGTTGGGGTCGAGTGTGAGAATTCTGAGTACGAAATATTTCGAACAGGATTTCACATTGATCGATGTGGTGAATCCCGAGGCTTCGAAAGGCGCCGGCGTGGGAGCAGCGGCTGCGGAGTTGAGTATCGGCCCGGCAGAGATCATGGCGATCGGCGATAACTACAACGATCTCGAGATGTTACTTTTCGCCGGCACCGGCGTGGTGATGGCAAACGCGCCGCTGTCGTTGCGCGAGATTCCGGGTTTACATCCGACGGCGTCCAACACTGAAGACGGCGTAGCGTTGGCAATCGAAAAATTCATTCTGACGAAAACCTATTTTGTGACTGGTAAGGAGAGAGAGAACATGGCAAATCGAACGGCAGTGATTCAGACAAACAAAGGCACCATTCGCGCCGAACTGTTGGAATCGGACGCACCGAAGACCACCGAGAACTTCATCACGTTGGCCCAACGCGGTTATTACGACGGCATTATCTTTCACCGCGTTATCTCAAATTTCATGATCCAGGGCGGCGATCCGACCGGCACCGGACGCGGCGGGCAGTCTGCGTGGGGCGGACGCTTCGACGACGAGATCAATCCGCGATCGGAGGTTTATCAACGCGGTTACAAAGCGGGTACGTTGGCGATGGCGAACGCTGGTCCAAACACGAATGGATCGCAGTTTTTCATCATGCACGTTGATTACAACCTGCCGCCGGCCTACACGATCTTTGGACGCGTTACCGAGGGACAGGACGTAGTGAATGCGATCGCGACGTCGGCCACGGATCGGAACGATCGGCCCGTTGAGGAAGTCAAAATGGAAAAAGTTACCATTGAGTAAAGGCAATCCACAGATTACACAGAGTCAGTTAATCTGTGTAATCTGTGGATGGCTTGAGTGATGTACTGCTTGGCGGCTCCGACTGCGGCTTCTAAAGACATCCCTTTTCCCAAGGACGCTGCGATTGCGGCTGATAGTGTGCAGCCGGAGCCGTGAACTTCTCCAACGTCAATAAACTCCTCACGAAACTCGATAAGGTTTCCCGTTTCGTCGAGCAAAATATCGGTGGCACTGTTTCGGTGACCGCCCTTAACTAACACCGCACGCGCGCCGAGAGATTTGATCACCTCCGCAGCTCGCCTCATATCTGCTTCGCTTTGAATTGGAAAGCCTGCGAGGCGTTCCGCTTCAGGAATGTTAGGCGTCACGAGCCGAGCGACAGGTAGAAGTTCATTTTTAAGAATCTGAAAGGCAGGATCTCCAATGAGATCGTGGCCTGACGTCGAGACCATCACCGGATCGACCACCGGCGCGGGCAAGTCTTCTTCACGAAACAGACGTGCTACTTCAGCAACGATTTCCGCCGTCGGCAACATGCCCGTTTTCGCTCCCGCAACCTTTGCATCCTGCACGATGGGTTCAACCTGCGCGCGCAGAGTCGCCGCTGTTTGATGTTCTACTCCAAAGACGCGCTTTGCGTTTTGAAACGTGATCGACGTGATCGCCGCTGCCGGAAAACAGCCGAACTCCGCGATCGTCTTGATGTCCGCGACGATG
>DATEHX010000099.1:0-9139 GCA_035279345.1 Pyrinomonadaceae bacterium
GCCGATCCTGCCGCGTTCGAGTCTGACCATGATCGAACGCCACACAGGCCGCGTGCTTGAAAGATACGAGCTCACGCTGGCGGATTTCTTTGAAGGACTCGAACCCGTCATCACGCGCGTCGTCGAAGAACATCTCGGCGCGGGCACGGCGAAACGCTTTGCAAACACAGAAGAGAGCATTAACAGCGAGCTCGATCGTCTTCGCGACGAATTGAAGTCCGTGGATCCGACACTCGCCAGCGCCCTCGATACCGGTCGCAAGAAAATTCAGTATCAACTCGACGGCTTGCGGACACGCTTCGTGCGCGCCCAGATGGCTCGCGACGAAGCCGCGCACCGGCAGTTACAGCGCGCCGCCGATCAGCTCTACCCAAACAAAGATTTGCAGGAACGACACATCAACATCACTTCGCTGCTGTCCCGCCACGGCACCTACGTGATCGAATGGATCTTCAACGCCATCAATCTCGGTTCTAACGACCACCAAATTGTGAAACTGTAAATCCGTGTCCAAAATTCGCGTCCTCGCAGATCACGTCGCCAATCAGATCGCCGCCGGCGAAGTCGTTGAGCGCCCGGCTTCAGTTGCGAAAGAGCTCGTCGAGAATTCGATCGACGCGGGCGCCACACGCATCACGATCGAGATCGAAGCGGGCGGACGCCGTCTGCTGAAGATTTCGGATGACGGCGAAGGTATGGTGCGAGACGACGCGATCCTCGCTTTCGAACGTCACGCGACGTCGAAGATTCGCGCGGCAGACGATCTGATCGCGATCGACACGCTGGGGTTTCGTGGTGAAGCGCTCGCTTCGATTGCTTCAGTCGCAAAGGTCGAACTGACAACCAGCACCGAAGACGCAGCAGCGGCAACGCGCGTTGCGATCGACGGCGGCAAGATGCGCGACGTGAAGGATGCGGCGCATCCGCGCGGGACGACGATCGCCGTGCGCGAACTGTTTTTCAACGTGCCCGCGCGGCGCAAGTTTTTGCGAGCGGAAGCGACGGAGACGTTTCACGTGACAAACATGGTGACGCACTACGCGCTCGCGCATCCGGAGATTGCGTTTACGCTTGTGAACAACGGGCGCGACGCGTTGCGCGCGGTGGCGGCGAAAGATCTGCGCGAGCGTGCGTACCAGATCTTTGGCGCGCAGTTTGTCGAAAACTTGTTGGCGGTTGAAGGTGGCGACCGCCATGTGGCCTGGATCACTGGTTTTGTTTCGGCGCCGCGCGATCGCCGTACGTCGCGCGATCATCAATACTTCTTTGTGAATCACCGGTACGTTCGCGATCAAATGATCGGGCGTTCGTTGTCGGAAGGTTATCGCTCGATCCTGCCGTACGGTTTCTACCCCGCGGCGTTGTTGTTCATCGAGACGCCGTTGGAAGAGGTCGATGTGAACGTGCATCCGGCGAAAACTGAAGTACGCTTCCGGCGCGCGGCGGCCGTCGCGGACGCGGTTCGTGAAGCTGTGCGAGAAGCATTAGCTCGCAACGACTACGTGCCCCAGATTCCACAGACACCACAGATACAACCAGGGAAAACACAGACCCAGACAGCGAGTGCAGCAATTTTAACTTTTACTCCTCCGCAACCCCGGATCGAGTTCGCTCCACCGCCTGCACCGCCTACGCCTGTGATCCCGTTCCCGTCGGGAGATGAAATAGCACGCGACATCGAGGATATGATCCGTGTTTCATCCGTCAAATCCGTGTCCCCTCTTCCTCCCGTTGACTCAGCGGCCAAGCTAACGAGCGCCGTCACACCCGAAACGCTCTCGACAAACATTCGCCCGTTGGGCCAACTCGAGGAAAGCTTCATCATCGCCACTGACGACGAGGGTCTGCTGCTGATCGATCAGCACGTCGCACACGAACGCGTGCTCTTCGACAAGTATCGCGCTCTCGAAGCCGAGCGCCGCACCGAGTCGCAGCAACTCCTCGTGCCCGAAACATTCGATCTGACACCCGCGCAGGCAACAGTCTTCGATCAACTCGCGCCCGAGTTTGAAGTTTACGGATTTGATCTAATGCGCCTGTCAGGCCGCACGGTCGCCATCAAAGCCGTGCCCGCCGATCTTCCGCCCGGCCTCGCGCGCAACATGCTTTCCGAACTACTCGACACCGTCGACGCGGAAAAGAAAACAAGCGCACGCGACACGCTGCGCGACGACATCGCCGCCTCGCTCGCCTGTCGCGCGGCCATCAAAGTGAACATGTCGCTCACGCCGGAAAAGATGCGCTGGCTAATCGATCGTCTTCTCCAGACCTCTTCCCCGACGACCTGCCCCCACGGCCGCCCGATCATTCTGCGCCTGGCGAGGCACGACATCCTGAAAGGCTTTCAACGCATTTAGCAAAGCCATCCACAGATTACGCAGAACTCTGTGTAATCTGTGGATGGTTTTAAAGTTTGTCCAGCGTGCTCAAGACGAGGTTTGTGTCTGACAGATCGGGAAGAACTGCGTCCGGTTCGCAGGCGAGGATCTCTTCGGGTGAGTAAAAGCGGCCAGTGCCGACGGCAACGGCGCGGGCGCCGAAGTGATGCCCGCAGTCGATGTCGTTGGGCGTGTCGCCGATGACGATGAAGTGTTCCGGAGGGAGATCTAGCTGAAGTTGTTTGCGGATGCGTTCGGCCGCGAGTGCTGGGAGATCGCGGCGGATGTGCGACTCCTCGCCAAACGCGCCGGGCAGAGTGAAAAACTGTTCGAGGCCCATCAGTTCCATTTTCAGTTGGGCCATCGGTTTGATATTGCCGGTCAAAAGTGCCGAACGATAACGCGGATGCTCGTGCAGCACCTGCAACGTCTCGCGCACCCCCGGTAACAATTGAAAAAACTGCACGCCGTTGCCAGTTATACGCCGCGCTTCTTCCGTCAGCCGTCTGCTTAACACATCGACCTGCGCGACGATCTGTTCCTGCGAAACGTCAGACTCGGCCAACGCTTCGAAAATGATCTGCAAGTCAGTCATGCCCGAGACGCGCATTTCCGCCAAACGTCCCGAAGTCCCGAAGATCTCTTCCAAAACCGGAATCGTGTAATCCTTGTACGCGCCGTTGCGCACCGAGCGCATCAACGTTCCGTCAATATCCCAAAGCAGAATCCGCATAAACCCCTAGTCCAACACGAAGAGCACATCGCCGGCGTTCACCGTGTCGCCCGGCTTCACGTTCACCGAAACCACGACGCCCGCGCGCGGCGACTTCATCTCGTTTTGCATCTTCATCGCTTCGACCACGACCACGCCAACGCCCTTCTCAACCTCGGCGCCGGCTTCGACGTGAACCTTCACCACTTTACCCGGCATCTGTGCGACGATCTGTGCGACGCCGTGATGATGCGCGCCGGAGTTCTGTCCACTTCGCAGCCGCCTCGGATCGATGATCTTTACGGAATCGTCAACGCGAACCTCACGCACTTTGTTACCGATGAAGAATAGATAAACTCCGGGTTCGATCTCGCGTGCTTCAAGTTCATAGCTACGCGCACCAATCCGCGCTGAAACTCGCCCGCCGTCGAGCTCCAATCCCACGTCTTCTTCTTTCTCACCGATGATTGCTTTTAACTTCACGTGCTGAGAGTTTCCATTTGCTCACTGAATTTTGCACACGACCTTGCGGTTGCTTCTTCGAGTATTGGAGAGCTGCCGCGATGATTTCCAGGTCTGTGTCCTCCGTGGAAATCTGTGGCGGAATACGGCGTTCGTTGAAACGCGAAATGAAACCAGTGTCGAGCCGGGCGTCGATAAACTCCCGGTCCCGAACGATCTCGCGGAAGAACGGCAACGTCGTCGTGATTCCCGCAACTTCATATTCATCGAGCGCGCGCCGCAGCCGATCGATCGCTTCGTCGCGCGTGCGTCCCCACACCGCGAGCTTCGCGATCATCGGATCGTAGTGAATGGATACTTCCGAGAGACGGCGTACTCCGCTATCAATCCTGACACCTGGCCCGAGCGGCTCCTGCAAATGCGTGATCGTTCCCGGTGAAGGGAAGAAGTTGTTCGCCGGATCCTCAGCGTAGATGCGGCACTCGATCGCATGGCCCGTCCAACGCACGTCGTCCTGTGAGAACGACAGCGCTGCTCCTGCGGCTACTAAAAACTGTTCACGCACGAGATCAAGACCTGTCACAAGTTCGGTAACCGGATGCTCGACCTGCAGCCGCGTGTTCATCTCGAGAAAATAAAACTCACGCGTCGTGTCAGACAACAAAAACTCAACTGTGCCCGCGCCCGTGTAATCCACCGCACGCGCGATCTTCACCGCAGCGTCACCCATGTGTTGCCGCAAGTCAGGATCGTTTATCGGCGACGGACACTCCTCGATGACCTTCTGATGTCTTCGCTGAATCGAACACTCGCGTTCGCCAAGATGGACCACGTTGCCGTGATTGTCCGCGAAGATCTGAATCTCGATGTGTCGCGGCCGTTCCACTGCTTTTTCCAAATACAGTGAAGAATCACCAAACGCCGCCGCCGCTTCCGTCTGTGCAGTTTCAAAAGCGGATCGCAACTCTTCGCGACTGTTCACGAGCCGCATGCCTTTGCCGCCACCACCTGCCGCGGCTTTCAACATCACCGGATAACCAAACTCTTCCGCGGTTTGCTCCGCCTCGGCGAATGAGCCCAACGCTTCCACAGTTCCCGGCACGATCGAAACACCCGCTTCCACAGCCGCTCGCCGCGCGCTCGTCTTCGATCCCATGACTTCCATCGCTTCCGCCGGTGGTCCAATAA
The DNA here is from genome assembly GCA_035279345.1 of Pyrinomonadaceae bacterium. Lineage (GTDB taxonomy): Bacteria > Acidobacteriota > Blastocatellia > Pyrinomonadales > Pyrinomonadaceae > PSRF01. Next base: position 4,741 of record DATEHX010000099.1, read on the forward strand.
ACGTCAAACCCGCTTCCGCCACGGCCCGAGCAAACGCCGCGTTCTCCGCCAGAAATCCATAACCGGGATGAACTGCTTCCGCCTCTGTCGAAACTGCCGCCGCTACCACAGCTTCGATGTTCAAATAACTCTGACTCGACGCAGCCGGGCCAATGCACACTGCTTCATCAGCCATGCGCACGTGCAGGCTCTCGGCATCCGGCTCGGAATAAATCGCGATCGTGGAAATATCCAACTCGCGGCACGCGCGAATGATGCGAACGGCGATCTCGCCGCGGTTGGCGATTAAGACTTTGCGGAACATATCAGGGCCACCAAAAAGCACGGAAGGAGGCAAGGTCTTTTTGTGCCTCTTTGTGGCATTGTACACGGATCAAACGACAATTGAATTGGCGGGTTGGCGCGGATCGTAGCGCACGATGATCTGTTTGCCGGGGACGTAGTCTCCTTCGTGCTGTTGTTGCTGCAAGCTGAGCGCCTGCGACGACTCATAAAGCACGCCGGCCAGCTCGTAGGTGTAAGTGACTTGAGTGATTTTGCCGTCGAGGTCGGAGACCGCGTCGATGATGTTGCCGTCGGTCATGCGTCCGGTTTTTGACAGACGGGCGATGCGTGAGGCTTCGTCTTCAGTTTTACGGCGAAAACGATCGAGAAACGACATGCGTCGCTAGGGTTGAAGGGCTCCTGCTGAAACTGAGCGGCCGGCGCCGCCTTTGGCAACGTCCGACCAGCGCACGAGCACGCCGTCGCGGCCGATCCAGTCGTCCTCGTTTCCGAGAATCTTGTCTTCTCCGGGCAAGCGCAGCTCGAATTTGGTAAACACGAGGCCACCCGCCGGAAGATCTTCGTCGGCGGTGGAGAGTGAAACCTTGCGAATGGCCATGCCGCTGCGTAGAGGCCGCGATTTCTCACTGGCGGCCGCCACTTCGGCACGGGGCGCATAGCCGTTCGGATCGAGTCTGTTGAGTGATTCGGAAATCGTGCCGTAAGGATCCGGAATACGATCGCGGAGGTCTTTGAAGTCAGCGGGATACGAGTGGTAACGATGTTGGTATTCAAGCGCAGCGGCTTCAAAGGTGTGCCAATCGGCACGAATCTGCGCCTCTTTCGCGAGTTCGCGCTGTCGTAAACGCGCCGGAACCGTGATGCCAATTAACAACGCAATGAGAACAGCGACTGTCGCCGAAGCAATCAATCCGCTCCGCGCGTATTTCAGTCCGCAAAACTTCGCCGGCTGCTGGCGGATCGAGCGATAGAGTTTTTGGCCGAACCACAGCGTGACGAACATCACCGGAATCGAGATCCACTTCAAGCGCCACGCCGCCGTTTCAGCCGCTGCAGCCCACGACCAGAACTCGAACCAACCGGTCCCACGCTGGACCATTGAAAGCACTGTTTGTACGAGAAAGACGAGGACGATCAGTGAGCCACTGATCGAGAGAGCGAGGGCGCGGCCGTAGGATGGTAGTTCGTAGGCGGGCCTGGGAAGGGGCTCACCGACGGCTCGTGCGCCGCACTGTTTACAACCGCTGCTCAGTGCTCCATGAAACTTGAAGCCGCAGCACGGACAAATAGTCAAGGTTCTACCTCACTGTATTGCCGATTGCCAATTGCCGATTTTCGATTTCGCGGTCCAACTTTGTTGGTGTTGTCAATTGGCAATTGGCAATCGGCAATTGACAATGGCTCTACCCGGTTCAGTTCGCGCCACGTGTGATACATGCGGTGGGCGAAGGTCCAATAGGAACCGATCGCAAGAACCCATAGAACGGCCGGCATCCGATTGGCGAAGAAATTTGTCGAACCAGGATGAGTGCTGAGTGCTCCGATAATAAAGAGTACGACCCGCTCTGGGCGGCGCAGAAAGCCTACATCGCATTTGGGAATCAAGCTCTCCGCCCGGGCGCTAGCGTAGCTTACCATAACCGAGCCCATTAGTCCGGCCCCAGCGAGAAAAACGTTGAGCGTCGAATGCGATGGAAGGTCCCGGGCGTAAAAGACCATTAGGCCCACAAAGACCACCATGTCGCTCAGGCGGTCCAACGAAGAGTCGAGAAATCCGCCAAAACGCGTTACCCGGCCCGACAGACGGGCCACCTGGCCGTCCAGCATGTCGAAAAGATTGGCGACAATCAGCGTGATTCCGGCCCAGAAAAACCAGCCCAGGCCAAAGAGAAGACCGCAACCGACGTTTAGACTAACGCCGATAACGGTCAAAACATTTGGACTGATGTGTCCCAGGGCGAGCCAGCGCACGATGGCATCGATAATCCGCTGTGCTCCCCGTCCGATACTTGCCCCAAACATGTTTTAGGTTACGTTTCTCCTCGTTCGCGGGATGTGCATTATGCCTGAAAACCGTCGGAAGTCCACAGATTACACAGAAACGTTACCCTTCCGAACCCGCTGCCAAATCATCGTGCAGAGTCCGCAACTGCCGGATCTCAAACGTACGGGCTCCAGCCGGAGTTCGCACCGTGACCTCGTCGCCTTCCTGTTTACCCATCAAACTGCGTCCGACCGGTGACGTGGTCGAGATTAGTCCCTGCGCCGGGTCGCTTTCCTCGGGCGTGACCAGCCTGTAGGTTACTTCTTCGTCCTTTTCGCCATCGAAAAGAACTAAGGTCGAGCCATACGAAGCCTTGTCGCGCGGTACTTTGTTCGGATCGATCGAAGCAATCTCACTGATCCTCTGGCGCAGTTCGACAATCCGCGCTTTCACCACGTTTTGCCGGTCCAGCGCGGCGCGGTATTCCGAGTTCTCACGCAAGTCGCCAAACTCGAGCGCGCGCTTGATCTCCTTCGGCAGGTGGATGCGCAGTTCAGTTTCCAGTTCGTCTAGTTCCGACTGGAGTTTTTCCTTAATAGCTCCCTGTGGTGATGACAACGATTCAACCTCTCTACAGCGGCTTATGATAATTGGCTTCGTCAGGAGCGCCAAAGGAAATTCCTGTGTCACGCGCGGTCCTGACGAGTTGGCCGTTCGGGGGCACACTTTTGATGTTCTTGACTGCTTCCGTTATCGGCACTGTGACCACGTCGCCCGCTTGCAATGCGACCATCACGCCGTGTTCGCCATTTGCGAGTGCGCGCACTGCACACGAGCCAAAGTTTGTCGCCAGCATTCGATCGAAAGCATTGGGCCGTCCGCCGCGTTGTAGATGGCCCAAAACGACGCAACGCGTTTCCCGTCCGGTAGCTTCTTCCAGATCGCGTTGCAGGTGATTACCGATGCCTCCGAGACGTGGCGAGTGCAGTGCGTCGCCTTTGTCCTGGTAGACCAGCTCGTGACCGATCTCGATAGCTCCCTCCGCGACGACGATAATACTAAAATTTGATCCCGCGAGATCGCGCGCGCGAATCTTGTCGGCCACGGTTTGCAGTGAAAACGGAATCTCCGGAATCAGAATCACGTCAGCGCCACCGGCGATGCCGGAATGCAATGCGATCCAACCGGCGTGACGGCCCATGACTTCAAGAATCATGACGCGGTCGTGCGACTCGGCAGTCGTATGAAGGCGGTCCAGTGCTTCGGTAGCGATGTCGAGCGCGGTGACGAAGCCGAACGTCAGTTCCGTGCACGCGAGATCGTTGTCGATCGTCTTGGGAACGCCGCAGACGCGAATGCCGCGTTTATCAAACTCATTCGCGATCGTCAGCGTGCCTTCCCCGCCGAGGACCACGAGGGCGTCGATTCCGAGGACGCGCATGTTGGCGATTGCTTCGTCGTAGGCGGTTTCGACACTGCGATTTTCTTTCGCTCGTTCCACGAAGAAACCACGGTTGCGTGTGCCGAGAATCGTGCCGCCGCGGGGCAGCAGTCCACGCACTTCGCTGGGAGACAAAAGCCGGGTTTTAGTGGCGCCGAGCAGTCCTTCAAAGCCGTCTTCAATACCGATGACGCGCATTCCGTGTTCGCATGTCGCGGTTTTGACCACCGCGCGAATCACCGCGTTGAGACCCGGCGCATCGCCACCCCCGGTTAGAATGCCGATGGTTCCGTACATGGGTGAACAGAGTCTACCATTGTTGATTGACGATTGCCGATTGAAGTTATTGTCGATTTTTGATTTTCGATTGCCGATTTGAAACCTGCCTCATTGGCGCGGGCAGAGGAACCTTGAAAATCGAAAATCAACAATCGACAATCGTCAATGAACTGGCGTAGCATACCAGCACTTTGGAAATCGATGACGAGGCAAAAGAGATAGTTCGCGAGATTGGCAGCGCGATCAACGAGTCAGTCGAGAATTCGACAAAAGTGGCTGAGGCGATCGAACGTCTACGCGAGGCGGGTTACGAAATGGAGCTGACGTTGCGGCTCGAGATTGGGTTGCGGCCCCACGCCGGCGACGACGATCAAGAAACCGAAGCCGCAAGCCTCAATCTCACTGAAGAA
>DATEHX010000100.1:0-26366 GCA_035279345.1 Pyrinomonadaceae bacterium
GGCGGGTGTGGTTGCGGGCATCGCACATTACGGAAATGCTTTCGGTGTTGCGACTGTTGGCGGTGAGGTCGCGTTTGATGATGCTTACGCGTTGAATCCGTTAGTGAATGCGTTTGCGCTCGGACTGGTGCGGCACGATCAAATCTTTTTCGGCAAAGCGACGGGAATCGGGAACCCGGTTTTGTACGTCGGCGCGAAGACCGGCCGCGACGGTATTCACGGCGCGACGATGGCGTCGGCTGAGTTTGATGAAGAAGCGCTGGAGAAGCGTCCGACGGTCCAGGTTGGCGATCCGTTTCTGGAGAAGCTTTTGTTGGAAGCTTGCCTGGAAGCGATGCGCAGTGGCGCGGTGGCGGGTATTCAGGACATGGGCGCGGCGGGTTTGACGTCTTCGTCGTGTGAAATGGCCGCGCGCGCTGGTACGGGGATCGAGTTGGACCTTTCGCTCGTGCCGCAACGCGAACAGAACATGACCGCGTACGAAATGCTGTTGTCGGAGTCGCAGGAACGCATGTTGGTTGTGGCGCATGCGGGACGCGAGCGTGAGGTCGTGGACATCTTTCGCAAGTGGGATTTGGACGCGGTGGTGATCGGGCGCGTTCGCGACACGCAGCGGATGCAGGTGATTCACAACGGCGAGACGGTAGCGGATATTCCGGTTGAAGCGTTGACCGATGAAGCGCCGCGCTACGAGCGGCCAATGCAATCCACAGATTACACAGATTCGACGAAACAAAGTACGAAGTTCAAAGAACCAAGCTCTTACACTGAAGCTCTTCGAACGCTTCTCGCGTCGGGGAATATCGCGTCGAAGCAGTGGGTTTACAGGCAGTACGATCATATGGTGAGAACCAATACCGCGATTCTGCCGGGTGCGGATGCGGCGGTGGTGCGAATTAAAGAGACGCGCCGCGCGCTGGCGATGACGCTGGATGGAAATGGCCGTTACTGCGCTGCGAATCCACGCGAGGGTACAAAGCTCGTCGTCGCGGAAGCCGCGCGCAATGTCGTTTGTGTTGGTGCGCGTCCGATCGCGATCACGAATTGTCTTAACTTCGCTTCGCCTGAACGGCCGGAAGTGATGTGGTCGTTCTCGGAAGTTATCGACGGCATGGCTGAAGCCTGCCGCGCGTTTGATACGCCCGTAGTTTCGGGCAACGTTTCGTTCTACAACGAGACTGAAGGCCGCGGCATTCTCCCGACCCCCGTGATCGGAATGGTTGGGTTGATGGAGGACGTGCGACGCGTCATCACGCCGGGATTCAAAAAGTCAGGCGACGTGATCGCGCTGCTCGGCACAACGCACGACGATCTCGCCAATAGTGAATACGCCGTGAGTGTCGGTGGTGTGACGACGGCGGAGATCGTCGCCAGCGGTATGGTTCCGCAACTCGATCTTGAACGTGAACTGGCCGTACAACAAACGTGTCTTGAAGCCGCGGAAGCCGGACTTCTACTTTCAGCACACGACTGCGCCGATGGTGGTCTCGCTGTCGCTTTGGCTGAATCGTGCTTTTCGTCACTCGGCAAAGAAGCAATCGGAGCCGAAGTAGATCTCAAAGGAACTATCAACGCGACCGCGCAACTCTTTAGCGAATCACCGTCACGGATTGTGATCAGCTTCGAACCGGCAGCGCTGGAATCCATTCGCCAAATCGCCGCCGCTCACAACGTTCCATTTGAAATACTCGGCGCAGTTGGCGGAACGCAGTTGAAGATGGGATTTGACGGAAAGGAACTGATCACCGCCGAAGTCGCGGATCTTGAATCAACGTGGCGCAATGCACTCTACCGATCGTTGAAAGCTGAAGCACTAGTAACCAGTTAAATGTGCACCCCGTAATTTACCTCAACAAGACCATGGTGGAAGCGACCAAAGCACGGGTCGCGCCGGTATCTTCCGCCATGCTCTACGGCCGCGGAGTCTTCACTACTCTCGCCATCTACGACTCCAATCCATTCCTCTGGTCCAAACACTGGCAACGTCTGACCACGCACGCCGCGAAGCTCGATATCGATCACACCGGCTGCACCGAAAAAAACGTCGGCGACGCACTGAAGAAACTGATCGCGGTCAACCAGGTTAAAGACGGCCGCGCACGCGTGATCATGCTGGCTCGCACTGGGCGCGATCTCTGGAAATCGAAAATGCCCGGCGGCAAGAAAACCGATCTGCTGATCATGACCGGCGATCCGCCGAAAGCGCCGCCAAACGGTTTCTCGCTCGCCGTCTCTCCCTATCGCATCAACACCTTCGCCCCACTAACCGGAATCAAGAGTCTGAATTATCTGAACAACGTACTCGCGTGGGAGGAAGCACAGAGCCGCGACTTCGACGAGGCAGTTGTCTTGAACGAGCGCGGCGAGATCGCGTCTGCGACAACGTCGAATCTCTTTTGGGTGAAGAATGGAACCGTTCACACGCCAAACTTGAGCACGGGTGCGATGGCCGGCGTCACACGCGAGTGTGTGATCGACATCGCAGGCAAACATTTCCTTCCGCTGCTCGAAGGCGTTTACGAGATGGGTGACCTGACCGATGCCGACGAGATCTTTTTGACGTCCTCCGGCCTCGGCGTCGCGCCTGTTACGACTTTCGACTTCCGCCGTTACGCCATCGAGCCCGGCAGCGTCACCTCAGTGATCGCCCAGGCCTTTGTTAAGCTAAGTCAAACTTAGAAATCTGTGTAATCTGTGGTTGAGGTTGACAGGATTTCAGAATTTACAGGACACTGGCACTTTGCGCATTTCAAGCAATCAATCCTAAGAAGAGAGTAATTCCGCAATGAGCACCGTTACAGAAGAAGCCTCGGAGACAACTGAACAAAAGACAAACAAGTGGGTCTACCTCTTTGACGAGGGTCCCGGCGACGACAAGACGCTGCTGGGCGGCAAAGGCGCGGGTCTTTGCGAGATGACTCAAGCCGGTTTGCCCGTGCCGCCGGGTTTGGTCGTAACCACCGAAGCCTGCAACGCGTTCTTCGAGAACGACAAAAACTTCCCCGACGGTCTTTGGGAACAGGTGAAAGAAGGTCTGAAGAAGATCGAGGAGAAGGTCGGTAAGAAGTTTGGCGACGCGAATAATCCGCTGCTCGTATCCGTTCGTTCCGGCGCGGCGTTTTCAATGCCCGGCATGATGGACACGGTGCTCAACCTCGGTTTGAACGAAGAGACCGTAAAAGGACTCGCCGAACAGACCGGCGATCTGCGTTTTTCGCTCGACGCTTACCGGCGCTTTGCTTCGTTGTTCGGCGAGATCGTGATGGGCGTGGCCCACGAGAAGTTTGAACGCGTGCTCGATCGTTTCAAAGCACAAACGCAGGGCGGACGCGACACGGATCTCAATCCCGATCACCTGCGCGAGATCATTGCGGCTGAAAAACAGATCATCCTGACGGAACAGAGTGCGATTCCAGAAGATCCTTACGAACAACTGCGCATCGCGATTGCCGCGGTGTTCAACTCGTGGATGGGACGCCGCGCGATCGATTACCGCCGTGTGAATCGCATTCCCGACACACTGGGAACCGCAGTGAACGTGCAGGCGATGGTCTTCGGCAACATGGGCGCGGGCAGCGGCACCGGCGTCGCTTTCACGCGCAATCCTTCGACCGGTAAGAAAGAACTCTACGGCGAATATCTACTCAACGCGCAGGGCGAAGACGTTGTCGCCGGTATCCGCACGCCGAATCCGATCAGCCAGCTCAAGAAAGAACTGCCTGAAGTTTACGAACAGTTTGCTTCGATCGCGGGTCTGCTCGAGAAGCACTACAAAGACATGCAGGACTGCGAGTTTACGATCGAGCGCAACAAACTCTGGATGCTGCAAACGCGCACCGGTAAACGCAGCGGCGCCGCGGCCGTGCGTGTCGCGTGCGAGATGGTTTACGAAAAACTGATCGACAAGCAGACGGCCGTTCAACGCGTCACGCCGCAGCAGCTCGATCAACTTTTACATCCGACCGTCGATCCGAAGACGAATGCGACCGTGCTCGCAACCGGACTGCCGGCGAGTCCTGGCGCTGCGCAGGGACAAGTCGTGTTCAGTCCTGACGAAGCCGAAGAGATGGCGCGTGAAGGCGCGCGCGTTGTGCTTGTGCGAATGGAAACGAGCCCGGATGATTTTCACGGGATGGTCGCGGCGCAAGCGATCGTTACGGCGCGTGGCGGCATGACGAGTCACGCGGCGGTCGTCGCGCGCGGCATGGGCAAGACGTGCGTCAGCGGTGCGCAGGCGCTCAACATCGACTACGGCCAACAGCAGTTCACGGTCGACAGCACTGTCGTGACGAAAGGCGACTGGATCACGGTTGACGGTTCGACCGGCCGCGTGTTCCTGGGCCAGGTGCCGACGATTCAACCGACGCTCGACAACGATTTTTACAAGTTGATGTCGTGGGCCGATAAGTTTCGCAAGCTCCGCGTCCGCGCGAATGCTGATACGCCGCTCGACGCGAAGACCGCGCGGCAGTTTGGCGCCGAGGGCATTGGTCTTTGCCGCACCGAACACATGTTTTTCGGAGACAAGCGGCTCGCGGCAATGCGCGAGATGATTTTGTCGGAGGGCGTCGGCGCCCGTGAGAAGGCACTCGACAAACTGTTGCCGCTGCAACGCGGCGACTTCATCGGCATCTTTCGCGAGATGGTCGGATTGCCGGTAACGATCCGTTTGCTAGATCCACCGCTTCACGAGTTTTTGCCGAATGCGGAAGAGCTGAGTAGCGAACTTGCAGAGTTAAAAATGAAGTTGAAGGGCGCGGGCTCGCTGACTGAGATGGACCAGGTGCTCGACGAGATCGATCACAAGCGCGCGCTGCTGCGCCAGGTGAACAGGATTCGCGAGGCCAATCCGATGCTCGGTTTTCGCGGTTGCCGTCTCGGGCTTTTGTTTCCCGAAGTCACTCGCATGCAGTGCCGCGCGATCTTCGAAGCCGCGTGCAAAGTGCAGGGTGAACGTCAGAAAGTCGAACTCGAGATCATGGTGCCGCTCGTTTCGGTGAGCGAGGAGTTGCGGCAGCAAAAGGAGTTGATCGACGAAGTCGCACGGCAAGTGATGGGCGAGCACGGAATGACGATCGACTATCTCGTAGGAACGATGATCGAGTTGCCGCGAGCCGCGTTGATGGCCGATCGGATTGCTGCGCACGCGCAGTTCTTCTCGTTTGGCACAAACGATCTCACGCAAACTACATTTGGCTTGAGTCGCGACGACTCGAGCCGGTTCCTGCCGAACTACATCGAGCGCAAGATCATGGCCGACGATCCGTTTCAGGTTCTCGATCGAGATGGTGTGGGCCAGTTGGTCCAACTCGGCACCGAACGTGGCCGGAATGTGAAACCGGGACTGAAAATCGGAATTTGCGGCGAACACGGCGGCGATCCGCAGTCGATCGCGTTCTGCAACGAGATCGGTCTGGATTACGTGAGTTGTTCGCCCTTCCGCGTTCCGGTTGCGCGTTTGGCCGCCGCGCAGGCAGCGTTGACTCCGGTGCAAGCCGACGTATGAGTTCCTGAATGTCAAAGGATCTGCGGCAGCTCCTCGAACGAATTCAGCTCCGGCTCGATGAGAGTTTTGTCGGCATTGGGTCGGAAGTCGCAGATCTTCCAGCAGCGGATCTCGCCGAGTTGCTCAATCAGCTTCGTCTCACTGAAGCGGCCGCGATCATCTCGATGCTGCCACTCGCGCGCTGCATCGAATTATTCGATCAACCTACGATGCGGCGGCGGGCCGCGATTCTCGAACACCTGGAACCTTCACGCGCCGCCGCGATTCTAGAAGAAACATCTGCTGACGAACGCACCGACGTGATCCAGAAGATGGGTCTGCACGAACGTCATCGTTTGTTGCCGAAGTTTAGTCCGGAAGTACGCTCGGAACTCGAAGACCTGTTGCAGTATCCGGATCACACTGCGGGCGGCATCATGACGACGGAGTTTGTGCGGCTCGATCCGAATATGAACGTGGGCGAGGCGCTGAAGCACATCCGTTCGGTCGCGCAGGAAAAAGAGTCGATCTACGCGTGTTACGTCATGGAATCGGAGACCAATCGTTTGCTCGGCGCCGTGTCGTTGCGCGATCTCGTGATGGCGGAGTTGGATTGTCCGCTCGCGAAAATGATGCGGCGCAAACCGGTGACGGTTAACGTGCTGGACGATCAGGAAGAAGTCGCCAAGAGAATCGGAAAGTACAACCTGCTCGCGGTGCCTGTTATAGAGCAGGACGGCAGCGTCGTTGGTTTTGTAACTGTTGACGACGTGATCGACGTGCTGATCGAAGAGCAAACCGAAGACATTCTGCACATGGCGGCGGTCGCGCCCGGCGCGATGGACAAGCCGTATTTCGATAATCCTATCTTTCGGGTTGTGCGGAAGCGGATCGGCTGGCTGTTGTTGCTGTTTGTGGCTGGAACTTTGACGAGCGCGGTGTTGCATCGCTTCGAAAACGAACTTGCCGCGGTCGTGGCACTCGCGTTTTTTATTCCGCTGTTGATTGGCACGGGTGGCAATGCCGGAGCGCAGACTGTGATGACTGTGATTCGCAGTTTGGCGCTGGGCGAAGTGGGCGTGCGTCACGCGTGGCGCGTGGTGGCGCGCGAGGCGACGACCGGCGTGTTGGTTGGATTGTTGGTAGCGCCGGTGGCGTTTGGTCAGGCGTTGTTGTGGAAAGCGCCTTTCGAACTCGCGCTCACGGTTTCAGTAACGATGTTTGCGATCTGCGTCTGGTCCACTACTGTGGGATCGCTAGTCCCTATTCTGGCGCAACGCTTCGGAGTCGATCCCGCGGTTCTCTCCGCGCCGCTGATCACCACACTCGTCGACGCCACGGGATTGATCATCTACTTCACCATCGCCAAAGCCATCCTCGGGGTTTAGCCACAAAAGGCACAAGAAGCACAAAAGGCACAAGAGTTGATTAACTCATTTATAAGTCTTGTGCCTCTTGTGCTTTTTGTGCCTCTTGTGGCTAACGTGTCATCCGGCGAAAAGCGAAGGACATGGCTTTGGTGGCTTCCCCGCCGTCGATGCTTGCGGTTAGTGAATCGTCGCCGGTCTTGCGGTAGATGATGCGTTTGGGGAAGTCGTGCTGCGGGTTTTCGAAGACCGCTTCACTGCCGGAGACTTTCGTGAGTTTGAAGTCGGTGCCGGGGCAACGTGCTTTTGGATGTGCGACGTAGTAAACACCGTCGGCTCGCTGTTCGATTCGCAGGTATTCAAACTCAACCGTCTTCTCGCCCGCCACCGTTCGGCTCACGCCCATCATCGAACCACCCGCCACGCTGGTCCAATGCTCTTCGATCTGCGCACGCCCGCCGGGCGCTGTTTGCCAATCACCTGCGATCCACGAGAGATCGGCGATAGTTGGAGTCTGTGGTGACAAGGCAACAAGCAAGAAAAGAGTCAGGAAAGTTAGTTTCAGCATAGGAGTGAAGCCTACAACAGATTCACAGGCAGGTATTGGAAAAATGCGACACTTAAGTGTTAGCGAGTCTTGCGTGTGAATGATTCAGTTAGAAGACTTTGACTGGCAAATAACACGGCCGGCGTTTGTTGTGCGAACTGGTTGAAATCGCGAATCAAGTGGGCTTGATCGTAATAACCGCACTCAACTGCGACTTCCGCCCACGCGGGATTGGATTCCACCGCACGAAACACCTGTTGAAATCTGACGATGCGAGCGAGCAGCTTTGGACCAAGTCCAACTTCCTGAAGAAAACGACGCTCGAGTTGACGACTACTCACGCCCGCGTATGCAGCGAGTTGATCGACTGAGACGAGTCCACGGCGATCGATTACATTCGCGGCGAGCGCTAACAGATGCGGGTCAAACTTGCCATCTTTCAACCGCGAAACCAGATATTCATCCACCGCAAAAATCTTTTGGTCCAGGTTCACCGCGGATTCACAAACACGCAACAGACTACGTTCGAATCGCCGCGACAAATCTTCCAACGCCACCACACGATCCGTAATCTCATTCGCCGGCAGATCAATAAACGGCCGCGTGCCACCGGGTTGAAAACGAATCCCTAACAACCGAACTACTCCACTCGCCGAGATCACAATCGGCCCCGTCATCTGCCCAACGATAAAGTTGCGCGGCTGACGCCTCTTTTCACCACCTACATGCTGTAGAAAACGATCGCCGAAGTTCAGAATCAACTCGACGCAACCATCCGGCAGGATCCGTTCAGGCGGCGCTCCGTTAATCAATCCGTCGCCTTCCAACGTCCAGAAGCACTCAACAAACGAGCGGAGCGGAGGAGTGGGTTTGATTTCGCGATAACGCATTCACAAACGTGTGGTCTACTGCCCTTGCGGCGCGTTCCACACACGGCCGTCGGCGTATTTCACACTAACCAAAACAATCTTTTCGGTGAAACGATCGCGCTCTTCGAGATTCAGCGCAGTGACGCTAACGGTCTTCGTCGGTGGTGAGAGCATCGTAACCGTCAGCTCTTTCGTCTTTCCCGGCGCGATCTGTTCGTCACTCGTAAACTCCTGCCGTCCCATTTCGTTTTCAGTGTCGCGCTCGAAAAAGATGTAATCCCAATCGATCTGCACTATCGCTGACGTGGTGTTGTTTTTAACTTTGGTCTTGTACACGAAGTAGTACCGAGGTGGTTTTTGTTCGCGTTGTTTCGCGAGGTTGGCTTCGTCGGCTTTGGCTTCGCGTCTAGCGCGCTCGCCGCCGCCCTGTGCGATGCGCCGCTCGTTGCGCGCACGCGAACGCATCTCGTCGAAGTTTTCGAGTGGACCAGCGAACGGATCGCGTTCCCAACCGATCCGCACCTTGCTCCAACTGGCTTTCAAAACTTCGACGTCGCTCAACTGCTGCTGAGCACACACGAGCGAGATGCCCAGCAGCAGTATTGCAATCAAAGCGAGCGACTTCATACCGCGGAAATAATCAGCGATTAAAAGACGTAACGCAAGCCGACGATGATGCGGCGGCTGCCTCCGTCCGTGCCCCACTGATTCAGGAAGTTAGCTGAATTAACTGCCGAGTTTGGAATACCAAAGTCTCGGGAGTTAGTGAAATTGAAGAAGTCAGCGCGGATTTGGAAACGCTGGTTTTCACCGATCCGCGTGTTCTTCATGATACCGAAATCAATGTTGTTGATTCCGTCAGAGCGCAGGATGTTTCGTCCCGCGTCACCAACTCGTTGCGCAGACGTAATCTGTCTGAACAACGACCGTCCGCCGGCGGCGACGATTTCCTCAACGCTCATCGACGAGATATCGAGCGTGGTGTTCACGTTTGGTCTAATAGCGTTGCCCACCAGCGAGGAAATGCTCGCGAGTGCTCCGGCAGGATCCGCACCATTCAATGCCGTGAACGGCGAGCCACTCTGTAGCGAGAACTGCGAGTTTAGCTGCCAACCACCGAGAACCACTCCCACGAAGCCTTTCTGATCGCGGAAGTAGGGCAACTCATACACGAAGTTTCCAGCTATGCGATGCGGGCGATCGAAACTCGAGCGCGCGCGATCTGCACGACGGTTAAACGAGTCTTGCGCCACCGCAATCTCTCCCGACGACACATTGAAGATTTCCGACATCGTGTCGATGAAAGAGCTGTAGGTGTAGTGCAAGCCGGCGCTGAATCCGTTGGTCAAGCGCTTCTCCAAACTTGTCTGAAGCGAGTGATAGATCGACGAGCCGGAATTCGTGCGAAGGCGCGTCGGTCCCTGCAGTCGATTCGCGCGACAGAGAGCCGGATTGGTATTAACGCAGCCGGGGAGCGCCGGATTGGCGTCTACCGATTCAAACAGGCCAGTTCCCTTTGTACCAACGTAACCCACGCGCATCACGAGATCGCGTGTGAACTCGCGCTGGATTTCGAAACTAAACGAGTCGTAAACGGGCATGTGGAAATTCTCGTCCACAATCGTCCGATTGACTGTCGCTGGATCGAATGGCGGAGTTTGCAATATCGTGAATCCGTTCGGAATCACAGTGACGCAGGCAGCGGGACGCGGGGTCACGTTGCAGTTCACGGGCGCGGCGCCTAGAGGCGTGGTCGAAATGGTCGGGAATGACGACACCGCCGCTACGAACGGGAACGAGCTCCAAATGTTGAGCGCGATGTTCGTGTAGGCATAGTCGTGAGTGCGGGTAAAGCCGCCGCGCACCACGAGTTTGTCGCCACCGGTCAACCAACCGATAACACCGTCGCCGCGAGTTTGCGGGTTCCAGTTGAAGCCCACGCGTGGTTGCCAGTTGTTGGTGTCCCGGCCCGGTATCGGAGTCAATACGAACCGCGGATCGTTATTGAAAGCTGCGATTATCGGTTCATTGAAATCGACCAGATCCTGAATGGGCTGACCCGGATTCTCATATCTCACACCCAGCGTTAACGTGAAGTGTGGCGTGATTCTCCATTCGTCCTGAACGAAGGCGAAGAAATCGTGCCAGTCGTTGTGGAGTACCTGCGCCGTTCCCGGCAAGTCTTTGTTGATGTTCGCGCGGGTGGCGAAATCCTTGACGAGAAAGTCGAGCGACGCGTATTCGAGCAATCCGCGCGTAGTTGGTTTGAAGAGCTGATGAAGCTGGTTGCGACGAATGTCGACGCCAAACTTCCACGCGTGATTGCCGGTTGTGTAAGAGACGTTGTCCTGCAACTGGAAGGTGTTTCGCACCTGATTTTGCGGCAGGTTCACACCCAATCCGATCGCGGTACGCGTTGGACCAGCATTGAAACCAGCCAGGCCGAGTTCAACTACTTCCATCGAGGGAATCTGTTCCGAACGCGGATCCAGTGCGAGCGTGGCCGACGCACTGCGCAGGAACGCGCCACGAATTTCGTTGAGCCACTTCGGCGACAACACACTCGTGAATTGCAGGTTCACACCCTGCGTGCGCGAAGGCACGATCGACGAGAATCCTGGCGGCGTGATTTGCGAAGCCGCCACACCGGGAATACTGCCGGCGGCGCCGGAGTCCTGGTACAAGTAGCGTCCGTTCAGATTGTGTTTGCCACTGAACCGGTGATCGATGCGGATCGAGGTCTGCCAATCGTCGTAAGTTGATGATTGTGAGCCGGTCAAAGAACCGAGCGGAACAATGAATGTCTGACCGTTGCGTTCAAAGCGGGCTGTACGGCCCAAAGGCGTAGCGGCAGCGGGCAGGAAGTCGAGCAATGCACGAACCTGGGGCAGGTCGCCCGCGGCTGCGTTAAGAATCGCTCTTCCTTCGGCGGTTGGCGCGCCGTTTAGCGCTTGGCCAACGCCGAGCTGGCGGTCCCACCAACGTTGCAGCGAGAAGAAGAAGAACGTTCGATCGCGGCCGTTGATGATACTTGGTCCACCTTCGCCAAAGCGCGGCAGATGCAGTGGTCCACCGATCGTTCCGCCTAACTGATTCTCAATCCGGAACGGCGCGTGGCTTCGCGATGGATCGGTTGCACTCGGATTACAAAAGCCACCGGTCTTCTGCGTGTTGCTACAGGCATTCAGGGCATTGTCGTTGTGGAACCAGAACGCGGAACCGTGATAGTTGTTTCCGCCGCTGCGGGTGATCGCATTGAACACCGCGCTGGAGTTGCGGCCGTATTCGGCGCTGAACTGATTCGTTACCAACCGCACTTCCTGAATCGCATCGGGGTTGTTCAGCGGGATGGTCGAACCGGCAACACCGAAGTTGTTGTTGTCCTGACCATCGATCATGAAGTTGTTGGAACGAGTGCGCCCGCCGTTCGCGGAGAAGTTTGTTCCGCCGGCGAAGGCTGACTGGCCGGAGTTTATCTGGCTGACACCGGGTGCCGAGAGCGCGATGTTGTAAACGCTTCGAGTGGTGGCGAGCGGAAGTTCCGCTAAACGTCTTTCGTCGAAACGCGTGCCGACTTCCGCGGTCGAGGTATTCAACATCGAAGCGTTCTCGACGATGTTTACCACTTCCTGAACAGCGCCGGGTTTCATGGTCACGTCGACCACGGCGGCTTGATTAAGGGCCAGCGTGATTCCCGATTGCTGGTGTTTAGCGAAGCCGGTGCTTTCGACGCTTAACTCATAGGCGCCGACGGGCACGCCCGCGAAGTGATAGCGGCCATCGGCGTTCGTCTGCGCCGTGCGCGTCTCATTGGTCAAGACGTTGCGCAGCGTGACGGTAGCGCTGTTGATGACTGCTTGTTTTTCGTCTTTGACTTCGCCAGAAATCGAGCCGGAAGTCTGTGCGAGCGCAGGACAGCAGAGCAGCGCGAGCAATGCTGTTAAAAGCATGAGGGTTCTGGTTGCTGTGATCATAAGCATTCTCCTTTTGAACGACTACGGCCGGTGATAGAAATTTCATCGACTGGATGAGAGCCTTATCCGACCAGAGAACGCAGATATTCAACTGTGCAAAATATTTGAGACGAGTATAAGACGAGCTTCATTATGCAATGCGTATTCCAAGCTTTGATGCCTGGTCCGAACGTGGTTAACAGCGCTGGATTGAGTAACTTAACGCTTTGGGCGGATACGTGCGGCGAAGCCCGTTCCGCCCAAAAATCTAAAGGCTATTCAAATTCGTCAAGTTAGACGCTGACTTCACGAGCTATCGCGGAGCCGAAGCGAACGCGATATCTGTGACCAACACAGCGCCTTGTGCTTGCTCGTTGAAGGTGAATTCCACCGATCTGATGTCCTGTAAATTCACGCCGCCGAAAGCACTCAACGGTATGCGTACAGTGTTCAGCACGACCTTCGGAACCGGTCCAACAGAACCCGGCGGAAAGAACAACGCGGCAGAAACATCACTGACGCGTACTGACGCCGTCGAACCTGAACTATCCGTCAACACAACACGGAAGTTCTGGGCGAGGCCCGCGATATTGCGGACGTCGGCAAAATTTACGGCGACGCGAAACTGAAGCGCCTGAAAACGCGAAACATCGCTTGCGGTTATCGGTATGTCGTTCTTGTAGTTTCCGGTCAGGTTGTTCCAACCAGTGTTGAGCTGACTCAGGCCACGCAATTCTGATCGTGCGCTTGGCGTTGTGTGCGGTTGTCGAGTATCTGGTTGATCCGGCAAGCATCGTAGAGCTTGTGGATCGTCGCCGCCGCACAGTTCGTAAGGCGTTAGAGCAGTTTGCGTCACGGCACCGCCGAGTTTGTTGACTGTCAGGTTTGTGTTGTTCAGTAAACGGTTGACGTCGAGTCGCAACTCCGGATTGTCTGGCGCGTGATACGACACAAACAAATTGTTTGTTTGCGCTGATGCAGGCGGTGGCGCATCGCCTGTGAGAATCGGCAGAAATTCGGTTTCGCCGCCAACGTAGGCGCGGAAGAATGCAGCCATGTAGGCGATGCCGGTGCCGCGTTGTTGGGCTTCGGTCAGTCGTTGGTTTCCCTTGCCCTTGCCGCATTGCGGATCAGATCTACCACCGGGTACTAACGCCAACCAATCGTTCGCCGAGCCGGGAAACGGGCTCGAAGGAGACCAGACGGTGTTGTAGAAATTGTGATTTGCTCCCATTACGAGCTCGTAATGTTTGGGAGATTGATCGCCGGGTACGTTGTAACGCGCGTCGTCGTAAAAGTGAACGCCTTGCAGATCGTTGACGTCGCCATCGCAATAAGGCAGCAGTACATTGAGTGCCGCATTGTTGACGACGAAGCGATTGAAATCAACGGGCGCAAGCGGAAACACCGCTTTGATGCCGTATGGCGAGCCCAACTGAATATTCAATGATTGGTGCCTCACCACGCCTTCACCGCCGCGCGAGTGACCCATCGTGCCCACGCGCGTCAGATCGAATTTACCAACGAACTTATTGCCGAAAGGCGCACCGCCTGTTGTGTTGAATGTCTTCAGGATGTCGAGATGTTCTTGAATCAGTTCGGCTCGTGCTTCAGCGCCGAGATCGAACACGAGGTTGTCGACGGCGCTGATGCCGTTCGCACTGATCGAGACGACGACGTAACCATGACTGGCCAAAACTTCAGCGACGTAGTCATAACCTTGAAAACTCGGGATCGGTTGACTGTTGTTCGAGGTGCACGGCCACTGGAGCAGTGCAGTGCCACCCTTGAAACAAGTCGCATGACGGCCGTGTAGAAACACGATCACCGGAAACGGACCACCCGCAAGACTAGCCGGATAGTGAATTGAAGCGCGCAGCTCAACCGGAGCGGGAAAATCGCCTGGGGTGAACGCAGTGTCGCCGAAGTTGTACTCCTCGCGAGTTACGGCCAACGGGCCGGGCGCACCGGGATCTGCGAGTTGTGCGAATGCCGTTTGCGCGGCGGCGCTGACGAACAACGTAATTGCAACGATGAAGAAGTAAGTTTTGCTGGTGCGTTTCATTGATTTTCTCCTTCACGTTTCAATTGGATTCTTTGTGGGAGTTGCACACGAGCTTCTTTGTTCTCACCGTAAGAGAGAGAAATCACGCCGCCTTCGCGTAGCAGCGAGTTGTCGAGAGTGATGGCGGTAATCTGTGAAAGCGTTTCGTTTTCGATGCCGTAGCCGGCGATCTGATCGTCGATCCAGATCACGGCCGGCATTGCGCGTACGGGAAATGGTCCACCGGTGATTGTCACTCGCCACGCCCGATCCACAACCACCTGTTGACCACGAACTTCAGTGCTGATGTTGCGCGTTAACTGCACTTCCTCAACCCGATAGCCGGTCAGCTTTAGTTCGCCGCTTTGTTTAGCGGTCTTTGCTTCGCTCACCAATTTGCCGGGAAGTTTCATTAGTTCGCGCATCGGTAACCCTTTGTTGGCTGTCTTTTTATTCTGCTGCGCGAGCGCTGCTAAGCCGCTTGCGAGCAATACCGGTAATAGGACCATGGCGATAGCCACACTCCGATTAACGAGACTTCGTTTCATGCGATCTCCTTTGAACGGACCAGTGGGAGAGGTCACGGAAACGTACTGCGGCCACCTCTTAAGAGAGGGACAGCGGGGGATTTCCACAAATCCGGGCTGGTACTGATTGGGAGTTGGTTTGTTTGTCGGGCTGGAGCAGCAGGTAAAGTAATGAGAATCGTGCAGGGCTGTCAATATGCTGAGGGCCTCCTTGTTGGGAGGCCCTCAAAATAACTTAATTTTGCCGTAAGGGCAGCATCGGGATCGGAACCCCGTAGGTCGTGGCCCCGACTCCTACACCACCTTCGCAGGAATTTGGAGGCACAGTGCAAACACGCCGCGTTGCCGGGCATTCCGCGGCCCAAAACATGAAGCCCAACATTCCGCTTGTCGTGCCTGCGCCGTTTGGCACAACTGTCTGCACGTAACTTCCGGTTGAATTGATTAGTGACGAACTGAAGCTCGTGCATTCGGGCGCAGCTCTCGAACCCGTGACGATGTAAAGCGCTCCGGTAAACTTCGCGGGCGCAAGCGGCAGGATCGGCGGCGCAAACTGTGGTTTGCCGTCGACGTGTTCCTGCCAATCTGCTGTTGCCGTTGCCGCGGAGTTTGGTTGTCGCGCGGGGACCATCGCATTCGCGTAGTCCAGCACGGGCGTGGTTGTGTTGAGCCAGTCGGCTGTTGCTTTGCGCGTCAAGGCGATCAGCCAGCGGTCGCCTGCGGCGAGATCGATGGTCAATCGCGCCGCGTGATTGTTTCCGGAGGCGTCGTAAGGATGAACTGAACGATATGCGTTGATGAATGCCTGCAAGCCGGTGAGATTTGGGTTTGTGTTTTCTTCGTAATCGATTTCAAAACCGACGCCGAGGCGTTGCGCGGCTTCGGCTGCATTCAACCCGAGTTGAACGGGATTGGTTGAGAGAGCCTGGTTCCAGGCGTCGGTGTACGTGATGCCGCCCATCGACAACTGAACGCGGATGCCTCGGCTCTTGAAGTAATTGACCACTGCCTGATTCATACCGATGGGAATGCCTAGCGAAGTGCCGGCGTCGTTTGTTTTGTTCAGCAGTCTCATTGGATGAACAAAACTGAGGACGATGAGATTGACAGATGGTGTGCCGTCGCCGCGATTTACGATCCAGCGGTTACGGGTGTCGAAGTCGGTCATGTTACGAACGCTGGACCAGGTGCAGAAATCATTACCACAATGCCAGGCGCCGTAAACGGAAACGTTGGTGGCCGCGGCAACTGCTTTCGGCTTAACGGAATAGCCGCCGAAGAGTGCAGCAAGTATCAGTAAACTCAGGACAAGCATTTGTCTTAGCATCCCAGTTCTCCTTTATGCAGGTTACGTGGACGATCGTAGGGGGACAGAATGATTGCCTAAAACTTGCTGGGCTTTGTATTAGGAGGAGAAATCCAAGAAAAGGCTGGTGCAGGATTCTACTGGAATTTAGATTTTTATGGTACTGATCAATTTCAGACTTTGGTCCACTGTTGCAGTTTCAATCGAATGTACTCAACCCCTTTCGGCGAAAGCAGCGCTCCAATTTGTTTCGGATTCAATATATCGGGTGGATTAGTCCTTAGTCTGGTGGTGAACTGTTTCACAGCGTTTTCGAGCGGCAATTTCATCGCAGCCGGCTTAAAGTTTGAAAACCGTCCATTTACGCTGGATCTAAAGGTAACGTCGCCACCAAACAAGTCTCTCTCCAACTCCTTAAGACGCTCCACTCGGAGTTGTTTTAGCCCCTCGTGATCGGGCACAAGCTGAAGAAATACTATCTTTGTGTCGAGTTTGGGGTTATCAAGAAAGGATGCGACCACTATCTGGTTCTCTCCCTGCGGAATTCTGGCCGCCATCGGAAAGGCTTTCTTACACTCAGCGAGGACCTCATCAGGACCACCTTCACTCAACCAGAGGTTTTCAGAAAACTGCCAGACCATCTTGTCGTTGGAATAAAAAATCACAGCTGCGTTAGTCAGACCGAACGAGGGAGCTTCATTGGCCAGGCGCAAAGCGACGACAATATCTGATACTCTTGCGCGCCTTGCTAATTTCTCGATTACAGCCGCGGTAATTGGAACTTCTCTTAAATCGTCGCGAATCCTCGATGCCGGTAGGAGAATCTTTGCAGCCAGCTTATTAACCTCTCTCTCGTTAGCGCTACGTCTGCTATCGCTAGTAAACACGGATTCACCGACCACGGCCGGAATGCCAAGGATTAGATGGCCCAGTTCGTGGGCCAGCGTGAATCTCTGGCGGGCGACAGAAACGGCACTATTGATTCTAATGATGGCCCTGTCTTCTAATTGAAGACACCAACCGTCACAGTTCAAACGACTGCGCCGAACTTCAATGCTATATTGCTCGACTATTTTTTCAGGGGCGCGAGGGAAGAACTCATCGGCAAGCGTGAGGGCCTGCTCCACATATAAATCAAACATTACTTCAAGGGGGTCATCTTAAGGATGTCGTACATATCCTGAAGCAATGCTTTCTTCGTCAGGTCATCTAGGGTGGACAAGTCGTTGCTTCTGAACGTTACCCTTAGCTCTGAATGAAGTGCCAGAAGCCGAGCCATCTTCCGGTCTGTTTCGCTTCTGATGATCAAGTTCTCTGGCTCAACCACATCCTCACGGACTCGCGCTTCGGGCATCTCTCCTCTACCAGCGTACCCATCGAAAGTCTTACTGGTGTTCATTTGGGCAAGTCTCCTTCCCGCCTCAACCATGCCTCAGCCTTAGCTTTCGGCAATTCATAGCCTATCAGCCCATCGAGAGGCTGAGTTAAGTCAGTACGCTGAAATCCTTTAGCTTCGTAAAACTTCACAGTGTTCGGCGTTGGCAATGATTCCAGCGCGATCCTTCCACCCAAGCCTGCATTGTAGCTCTCCTTTAGAACCCAATACATTAAAGAACTTCCTACACCCTTGTATGAAGGCTCTGTCACCAATTGCTTACGGTTTCGGGGAGCAGTCGAAACTCGATCAATGTAGGCACAACCTTGGCCGGGCTCAAGGTACGACTTTGCATTGAAATTATACGCTACAGCTCCCTCTATATAGCCTTCCTCCGATCGGATTGCAACACATTCCTTTAGAACACCAACCCCGTACGCTTGGACTATTCCTGCCCATTTCCAGTGACTATCACCTTCTTCTCTTAGCTTCTCGTAAGGCACGTCTGGGAGGTTCCACCAGCTGTTATCAACGAGTGTGCGCGCATCATCCACGCTCAGTCTGACGATTGTAGCTGGAACAAACTCGTTACCGACTGCTCGTTGCATTTGTATCGGTTGTAAAGTTTCCACGAGTACAGTTGATTCGAATGCTTCTATTTTGCGTTATCTGTAGTAAGGGCGATGGCCCAATCTTGTGCCGCAATCGCCAATACATTTGAAGCGAGTAGTGAGGGGCACATTGAAAAGAGCGTCCAAACCGGACGCCCCTAACTTCTTAGTTTACTGGTGCACCCGGCACGACTCGAACGTGCGACCCCCTGATTCGTAGTCAGGTACTCTATCCAGCTGAGCTACGGGTGCGAAGTTGGTAATAATAAAGGGTGAGGGCGAAATAGTAAAACGCGGTCTTGCGGGCCGGAAAATCAGCGTCCGAAGTAGCCGGTTTTGGTTCGCGCTGTTAATTCCGGATGCGCTACTTCGACCCGTATTTCGTGCCACTTTCCGCGAGGACGATCGCCCGGTGGCTGGTAGGCAACGGTGTAAAGCGTGCGCAGATTCGCGGCCACTTCGCGATAGAGTTGTGCCATGTATTCCAGACGGTTTATCTCGTTCAAACGCCCGCCGGTACGATCCGCGAGCGATTGCATGCGCGCGCGTGCAGCCGCGTAGATGCCGGTGATGTGTGGCGAAGGCAATGGCAAACGTTTCGGATCGCCTGATGGCAAAGCGAGCGGATAAATTGTCACGCCGAGACGATCCGCCGCGCCCAGCACCGTGTTGAGATCGGCGCTCGCGTCGGGCTTGATCGTCGCGAGTGCTTCTTCATCTGTTTGCGCCTTAGACAGCGAGGCACGATCGGCGTTGCGCAGGTGCGTGTCGAGTCCGTCGGTGAGCACAACGATCGCTTTGCGCCGCTTGCCTTCTTTCTCCAACTCTTTCAACGCATATTTCAACGCTTCGTAAAAATGTGTTTCACCGGCGCCTTCGGCGATCTCGATCGCGTACGCGGTCTTCTGTCGATCGGCTGAAAAACCACTTAGCGACTTAACCTTCGCATTGAACTGAATGACGGCGACACGATCTTCCGGCGAAAGCACGTCGAGAAAGCGTTGACTCGCGAGTTTCAACTGCTGCCGGAAGTTCAGGGTCGAACCCGACATGTCGAGCATTAAAACCAGACTGAACGGCGCCTCGGCAGGTTCAAAAAGTTGAATCGACTGCTTAACCCCGTCTTCGTAAATAACAAAATCGCTTTTCGTTAGTGAAGTAATCGGCCGCCCCTGCTTGTCCACCACGCCCACGTTGAGTTGTATGAGCGAGGTTTCGGTTCGGATGATATCGTCGGTTTCCTGCGCGCTTCCAGTCACGACGCCAAACGTCATCAGAAGCAGGAAAAACGCGAGCCGGTGGCCGAGGGTGAAAAGGAAATTCTGGTATTGCATGCGTAAATCGGTCGGGAAAGTATGCCCGCCCGGGACTATTTTTTCAAACGCGCGCAATTCGGACGTTTTTACGTTGATAACGGTTGCTTGGTGAGGAGGCTTTCGGGCGTATAATGCGCGATGTCTTAACGAAAGGAACCTCACAACATGTCAATACTCCTCACGAGTTATCGTCCAAATTTCTGTGCCGAGTGTGGCCACAAGATCGTGCGACTGCGTTGGTTCGTTTGGACCAGCAGGCGATTCTGTGACAAGTGTTCGCGAACGTTTGCTAA
This sequence comes from Pyrinomonadaceae bacterium, assembly GCA_035279345.1. Classification (GTDB taxonomy): domain Bacteria; phylum Acidobacteriota; class Blastocatellia; order Pyrinomonadales; family Pyrinomonadaceae; genus PSRF01. Next base: position 19,694 of record DATEHX010000100.1, read on the forward strand.
ATCGCAGTGGCTGCGACCAACGATCACTCTCGTGGTTTTCTTCGTCGCCGCATTTGTGAGCGGCCGAGGCTGTCGCCGCGCACCACCACCACTGATCATCGAGCGCCCGGTTAGTTCCACCGCAGCTTCCGCCGCGCCAACTTCAACCACACCGAACGCACCCCAGCCCTCGCCGATAGTCGAACAGTTTTACACCTGCGGCGCGCGCACAAAGAAAGGCACACCCTGCTCGCGCCGCGTCCATGGTCCAGTACGGTGCTGGCAACACAAAGGCGCATCGGCAATGCTGCCGCAGGAGAAGCTACGAATCAAAGAATGAAAGGAGACGTGCTACTATGGCTGTCAATTTGGAGGCCGAGATGCAAGCTTTAGCAACATCTGATCAGGTCAATTTCTCACCACTCCACCGGCGCTACACACTCGAAGAGTTTTGGGCCTTGCCTGAACGCGAGGATCGTGCGCGCTACAACCTCATTGGAGGATATCTTTTTATGGTTCCGCCACCTAACCCGCCTCACGGGGACCTCGATGGCAGACTCAACAAGTCACTCGTGAGTTTTGTTGTAAAGAACGATATTGAAGGTCTGGTTCACCATCCGCCCGAGCCAATTTACATGCGGGCCGAAGGTTCAACTTATCTCGAACCCGACATGATGTATGTCTCAGCCGCTCTACGCGAGCGAATGGGTTCGAAGCGCACTTCCGCGGATATCGTTTTCGAATACCTGTCGCGAAGCGCAAGCGTTTACGACCGTACGACGAAAGCCGACACTTATCTCGCACTCGGCGTGCGAGAACTCTGGCTACTCGATCCGGTTACTGAAACGATCGAAGTGCGACACCCGAAAGAACGCAGCGACACACTCGTGTGGGAGATCTATATCTACTCAAAAGGCGAGCACGCGAAATCTCGCGTGCTCGATGGTTGGGAAGTTTCAGTTGACGAGATCTTTCGGGATATCGCCTCAAACCCTTAGCGGGCCGGTTAGTTCCGGCCCTGCTCGGTTGCCTTGGAGGTGCGTCGATCGGTGTTGGTTTTTACCGGAGGCGCGGGCCTCGGCGGCAGTTTCACCGGGTTCTTCAGACGCGCCATAACTTCCGCGATTGCACGTTCGAGCTGCGGATCTTTGCCGGCAATCACGGATTGCGGATCGTTATCGACTTCAATGTCCGGATCCACGCCGTAGCCTTCGATGATCCACTCGCCCTTCGTATTCGCGAGTCCAAACTCCGGCACGCTCACCGAGCCACCATCGATCAATGGACCACGATTCGTAATTCCCACAACGCCGCCCCACGAACGTTTGCCAATCAATGGACCAAGTCCGGCCTCGCGGAACATCGACGGGAAAATGTCGCCGTCGGAAGCTGAGTTTTCATCAAGCAACGCCGCCATTGGACCAATAAAAACGCCATCCGGATACGTCGCACCTTCGTCGGTGGTGCGCGCGTAAGTGACGCCCAGCAACTTGCGCCGCAAACGTTCAATCAACATGCGCGACACGTTGCCGCCACCATTCGCACGCACATCGACGATCAAACCCTCCTTGCGCAGTTGCGGGTAGTACCACTTGATGAACTCACGGATGCCAGCCGCGCCCATATCCGGCACGTGCAGATAACCCACACGCCCGCCAGTCGCTTTCGACACCATCTCACGATTGTGATCGACCCAATCAAGATAGATCAGGTTCTGCTCGTCGGTAACCGGCCGATACGACACCGTGCGCGCGCCCTGCATCGACGGAGTCTTGTTGACCGTGAGCTGCACCGGATTGTCCGCCTTGTTTCTTAACAAGCGATACGGATCGTCAGTCGCCTTCAACTCTTCACCGTCAATCGCCAACACGTAATCGCCGACACTCACGTTCACACCCACGTCTCGGAGCGGCGAACGATAAATATCCTCCTCGTTCTCACCATCAAAAATCTTGGCGATGCGATAACGTCCGGCCTGTTTGTCCAACTCAAAACGCGCGCCAGGCAAGCCAGAACGCGGCCGCGGCGGAATCTGAAAATCACCACCCTCGATGTACGCGTGTTGCACCTGCAACTCCGAGATCATCTCGCTGATCACGTAGTTCAAGTCTGAACGATGGGCCACGTACTTCAACAAAGGTTTGTACTGTTCGCGCAACGCAACCCAGTCGTAACCATGCATGTTCGAAACGTAAAACCAGTCGCGATAACGCCGCCAGACCTCGTTGAAGATCTGGTTCCACTCTTCCGCCGGCACGCGATCGACATAAAGGCCGCTAGTCGAAACAGCTTTGCGCGATCGTTCGCCAACCGGTGTGGCATCGTAAATATTGAAACCCGGTCCCTGCGCGACCATCACCTTCGAACCGTCGTCAGAAAGAACGTAACCGCGAACATCCTCCGCGAGCGTCGTCTCCTTTCGATCCTTCAGGGAATAAATGCGCAGCGACGAGGTTCGATCGCTTGAACGTCCGTAGTAACCCGCGCCGCCAACGGCGTAAAGCAGGTGTCCGGTCTTCGCCGAAAGTCCAAAGTAGTTATCAGCTCCCAGCGGCACTCGGGCAACACGCGACGATAGACCATCGAAATCGATCGTCATCGTTGCCGGTGGTTTCGGCGCCGCGGCTTCCGGCTTTGCTTCCGCGGGCGCAGGAGAAGCCGCTGGTGTTTCGGCCGGTTTATCAGCAGGCGAAGCCGCCGGTTTTGGACCATCGTCTGTCTTCGAGATTGTTACTTCGTCGCTCTCCGGCGGAAACGGGTGCTTCACATCTTTGCGCAACGCGACGGCGTAGATGAAAGTCTGACGGTTCGTCGCGAAGTTAAACTCAACACCTGAAAGCTGCGGCGCAAATTCGCGGTCACTGAGGTAGTAGAGATAATTTCCCTGCGGATCCCAAGCTGGAGAGTTAGCGTTGAAGAACTCGTCAGTTACACGGCGCACCTGGCCGTCCGCCGCACTCCAGATGTGCACGGCTCCAAACTGATTCTGGTTGGCTATCGTGAAGGCGAGATAGTTGCCACGCGGCGACCAGATGTAATCACGTATCTGACCGCGCGGCGAATCGGCAATCTGCACCACCTTGCGATCCGCCAACGTCAAAACGTAAAGCTTTCCATCCTTATCACCGAAAGCGATTCGCTTGCCGTCAGGCGCCCACTCAGGCTGATAGCGCATCGCGTTGCCGTTGTTCGTCAACTGCTCAGCCGGCTTCGAACCGTCCTGCGCAATCACGTAAATCTCATCTTCACCACTCTTGTCCGACACAAACGCGATCTGCGATCCATCAGGCGACCAGCTCGCCCACTTGTCGTGCGCGCCGGATGAATCAGTCAGGTTTCGAGACGGTCCCTTTTCGATCGGCGCGGTAAACACATCTCCGCGCGCAACGAAGATCGCGCGCTCGCCTTTCGGACTCAAACCAAACGTCTCCATCAAATTCCCCGCAGCCACGCGGCTCGGTCGCCGTGCATTTCCTTCATCAGGAACGTTGATCGAGATCTTCGTGCTTCTTTTGGTACGCGCATCAAGGACCTGCAATTCGCCATCCAACTCGTAAACGATCTGATTCTCGTTGTCTGAACTGGGCCAACGAACGTCCCACGGTTGGTTGTTAGTGACTTTCGATGTTTTTCCAGTCGAAACGGTGTAAGCGTAGAGATTGAAATGTCCGTCGCGATCCGAATTGAAGAAGATCGTGTCGCCGATCCACATCGCGTCGCGAGTCGCGCGCGGTCCTTCAGTGATGCGTTTCGCGGAGTTGGACTTCAGATCGAAGATGTAGAGCTGGTTCGCCTGGCCACCGCTGTAGCGCTTTTCCGATCTGAAATCGCGCGACTGCGGCGAGTAGACCATCTCAGTTCCGCTCGGCGAGTAATCGCCCGAGCCCGCGGTGGGCATCGGCAACGCTTCCGCTGGACCACCGTCAACCGAAACTGAATAAAGCCGCGCGATCGGCAACGTCCACGAATCGCGCAACGAACGGAAGTAGATCCGTTGCCCATCGTTACTCCAGCCAAACACCTGATTGTCGTAACCCCAACGCGGCGCTAGTGGCCCCTTCGCCGGATAGAACGTTAGCTGGCGCGGTTCACCACCTGATGTCGGCACAACGTAAACCTGCTCGTCGCCGTCGTATTGTCCGGTGAACGCAACCCACTTCCCGTCGGGCGAAAACTTGCCAAACACTTCAACGCCCGGATGCGAAGTCAAACGAATCGCGTTACCACCGCTCGCAGGCGCGGTCCAAAGATCGCCCGCGTAAGTGAAAACAACGCGGTCCCCGCGAATGTCGGGGAAGCGCAACAACTTCGTCTGCGCATAAGCGCCGGTTGCCACAGTGAAAATAATGAGAACGAGTGCAGCAGTACGGATAAACAAGTGAAACCTCCTAAACACTTCTTGCGCCTTTTTGTGGCTCGATTTACTTTCGATCCTTGAACGAGTCGTTCAGTTCAGTGTGTCTACTACTTAACACCACCGGACGACCGTCTATGAATAAATATCGGATGTGAGTACGAATTTCGAGAAGATCGCCATCGGTCACGACCAGATTAGCCATCTTGCCCGCTTCGATTGAACCCAAACGATCCGCCGCGTTCATGATGCGCGCCGGGTTGAGCGTCACCGCTTTCAACGCGTCGGTCTTCGAAAGACCATAAGCCGCGGCCATGCCCGCGTACTGCGGAAGGTTGCGCACTTCTGGACCACTGTCGCCGGTCGAGATCGCAAACAGAACCCCCGCTTGCTGAAGCTTCGCCGGATTTTCATAAAGCGTGTCGTATGCGTCGTCTTCACGCACCGGCAGCGTGAACACGCCCGTCAGAATCACGGGCACATTCTTCTCCTTCAACAAGCTCGCGACCTTCCATGCATCGTTGCCGCCCAGGATGATCGGCTTGAGTTTCATCTCCTCAGCAAACCGGATCGCGCCGCGAATCTCCGCCTCGCGCTCGGCACGAAAGATCACAGGTTGTGCTCCGCGAACGTAAGGCACCAATGAATCAAACACGACGTTTTGATCAGGACGCGGCAGCGATTTGTCCTTCGCATAAGCGTCCTGCGCGCGGCCGTACGCCTCGGCATCGCGCAACATCTTTCGGATCTGCTCGAGCTGCCGCGCGTTTGCTTCCAACGTTTCCGACAAATTCGTTTGCGGTTGCTGTGGGCCACCAAAGCCTCCGCCGCCACCACCAGCGATGCGCGGATAGTTGATCACGAGCGCAGCTTGCGGAACGACGGCCATCTCTTTCGGCGCAGTGCCAAGCAGGTTGATCAGCGCCGCCTGGCCCGAGATCAATCCACCGGTTGGCGCCGTGACCGTATTCGTAACGCCTTCGACTCTCGTCACCGCAATGTGCGCGCTGTGCGGATTCACCGCGACGATCGCTTTCGCATTGGGATTGAAATCACCAACTTCAGAAAGATCGACCGTGCCGTTCGCGCCCTGCGGCACTTCGACGAGGCCCATGTTTGTGCCCGCGTCGATCATGCCCGGATAAACTGATAAACCGCGGCCATCGATCGTTTGCGCGTTCGCCGGAACGTTCACCGTCGCGCCGACCACTTCGATCTTTCCGTCGCGAATCACGACCGTGCCGTTTTCGATGTCAGGACCACTGACGGTCACGATGCGCGCGTTGCGAATCGCAAACACGCCACGCGGAGGTAACACGCCCTGTTGCGTCGTGGGATTGCCGATCTGTTGGGCAAAGAGTGTTTGGCCACAGATTACACAGATCGACATAACGAGGGTGAGTTGCGCAAGCTTACTCAAGAACTTCATGGTTGGTCCTCCTCGATCGTGTCATCTTCATGTGTTGGCCGGCGTGGTCGTGGTGTTCGTGGCGACTGTCCCTGTGCCGCAGGCTTGTTTGGCTCGGCTTGTTCGAGCGCCGCACGTTCTTTCGCGAGCTCGGGGCGCCGCGCGAGATCCTGCTGGCGATCGAAGAAAACCTGGCCGTCGATGAACGTCGTGTCAACGCGCGAATAAACGCTGAACGGGTGTCCGTTCCAGATCGCGATGTCAGCGTCTTTGCCGACATCGATCGAACCGACGCGGTCCTGAATGCCGAGTTGGATGGCGGGGTTCATCGTGATCAGGCGGAGCGCCTGTTCTTCATTGAGATCGCCCCAGTGCATCGCTTTCGCTGCTTCGATATTTAATCGTCGCGCGCGTTCATCGGAGTCGGAGTTCATCGAAACAACGACACCAGCGCGCGTCATGATCGCTGCGTTGTAAGGAATCGCGTCGTAAGCCTCGATCTTGTAGCCCCACGAATCCGCGAAGATCGAAGCGCCCGCGCCGTGCGCCGCGATCTCTTTCGCGACTTTATAACCCTCGAGCACGTGCTGGAAGGTTTTGATCTTGAAACCAAACTCGTCGGCGATATTAATCAGCATCAGGATTTCGCTGGCGATGTAGGAGTGCGCGTGTACGTAGCGTTTGCCTTCGAGAATCTCGACGAGCGGTTCGAGCTGCAGATCGCGCCGCGGCGGAAGCAGGTTCTTGTCCTTACTCGCGGCCGCCCGGTACTCGTCCCACGCGCGTTTGTAATCGCGTGCACGAACAAACGCATCGCGAATCGTCTCTTCGACGCCCATGCGCGTGTTTGGATAACGGCGCGTGACGCCCGGTTGATTCGGCCTGCTCGACTGCTTCACGTTTTCGCCGAGCGCGAACTTGATCCCAGGCAT
>DATEHX010000101.1:0-13149 GCA_035279345.1 Pyrinomonadaceae bacterium
GGGATTGCGAAACACTTCGTTGGTGGGATTTGAAAGACTGCGTTGTCGAGATTCACGAAGAAATCTAGGGGGTGGCCCGAACTGTGAACCACCCCGCCGCGCGATGTGTCGGCGCGGCACTCCCGTAGCCACCCCGATCACAGCACGATCGTGCGGATGGCCTACTGCTGCCATCCGGCAAAAGATCACAACACTCGCAGAAACGCGACGAGATCTTTCTTCTCCTGGGCAGTCAGTTTCGTTTCGAGTATGAGGTTGAAAAACTCTACCGTGTCTTCCAGCGTCAGCAACCGGCCGTCGTGAAGGTACGGTGGCGATTCCTTGATGCCGCGCAATGGAAATGTCTTGATTGGACCTTGCGCCGTGATCATCATGCCGCCTTCCATGCGTGGTTTGTAAAAACGTTCCACCTGCAAGTCGTGCATGAGATTGTCGGTGTAGTACGGCGCCATGTGGCACGAGCCACAGTTCCCCTTACCGAAGAAAAGCTCTTCGCCACGAATCTCGCTTTCGGTTGCTTTCGCGCGGTCCAACCGGCCAAGTACGTTTAGTTTCGGAGCGGGAGGGAAGTCGAGTAACTCCTGAAACTCGGCCATGAAGTGAACCTGCGAACCGCGTTCGAGAATATTGACGCCTTTCTTCGTTGCTAAAACCGTATCGCCGTCGAAGTAAGCGGCGCGCTGTTCGAACTCCGTGAAATCTTCGACTGTCTTCAACGCGCGCTGCGAACCGAAAAGCCGTTGAATGTTCACGCCACGCAACGTAGTGGTTTCAATCCGGCGGCGATTTTCCTGCGGGCGAATATCCCCCACGAGGTGAAACGCTGCCGAAGTATGACCGTTGACGTGGCAATCGAAACACGCAACGCCGAGCATCCCGTCGGGACGTTCTGTTTTTCGATCCGCAGTGGCGTTGAATTGTTGCTGCGGAAACTGTGTCACCAGCAAACGCAGCCCTTCGAGTTGCTTCGGATTTAGAATGCCGTTGAATAGCTCGTAGAAGTTATTAACGGTGATTAGTTGTCCCTTACTCACATCGCCGAGATCTTTGCGAGACGTCAAGAACATCGCGGGAGGGAACTCCGGCAGGAAATGATCCGGCAGATCGAAGTCCATATCGAATCGCTCGACGCGCGGGAGCAGCTTGATCTCGGCTTGTGAAAACACCATGCCGCCGACAGGATGATTCACGTGCGGCAGCGGCAGATAGGGAAACACGTCCTGGTCGCGGATCGCCGCGGGAGTCATGCGTCCGATTTGGTCCCAGGTAAGACCGCGTTTCAGTTTTGCAGTTGGCCCGACCGGTATGGGTTTACCGCGCGTCATTTTTACGCTTTCGTCGACGCGGCGGCTGAGATCGTAACGTTCTTCCAGGAGACGTTGATGCGCAGCCGCGACACTGGCTTTGTTGGCCTTGTCGCGGGCGCGCACGACCTCAAATGGCTCTTCAATTACAGGCGAAAAGGAAGATGGGCGTTGTTGTTGCGCGCTCACCCCAGTGGCCACGATGAAAATTGCGACCACTGAAAGCATCAGAATCAGAGTTAGGAGTACACGGATTCTGTTTTGCCCTGCCATATTGTGAATAACACTCGACCTGACAGAATATTCCCACTTCAAAAGTAGACAGGATTTCGCAGAATTAACAAGATTGCCTCAGGAAATAACTCATTTATGACAAGCCTTTCCGTGTTTACGGAATATTTCCGGGCTGCGAAGTGTTAATCTAAAGTAAACCCCGGTGACACCGATATGGATTCTGCCGGTAGCAACTCAGTCTTCGCCGCAGCGACGTTGGAGCACATCGATGCGCTCTATGGCTTTGCCATGACGTTGACGCGCGACAAGACGGAAGCAGAAGACCTGGTTCAGGAAACTTATTTGCGCGCGGTGCGGGCTGCCAACCAACCGGCGGCCGAAGAGAATCTCAAGGCGTGGCTGTTTGTGATCATGCGCAATACGTGGCTCAACATCAGGCGCCACAAACATCACGGGCTGCGGATATTTGAGCCTGACGACGAGCAGGCCGCCGGCGCCGCGAGTGACAAGACGTACGACCCGCATGTGGTCTACCTGCGAAAATTGGAACAGGAACAGGTGCGCGAAGCGATCGAGAAACTGCCGGACGCTTACCGGGAGATCGTGGTGCTGCGAGATATCGAGGGGTTCAGTTATCAGGAGATCGCGACGGTCTTGAATTGCCCGGCGGGTACGGTGATGTCGCGGCTCGGACGGGCGCGCGGAAAGTTGCGAGACGCGCTTTCCGTCAGGCAGAAGGTTCACAGAATATACGGATGACAAACTGCGAGAACATACGTGAGAGATTGACTTTGTATCTCGACAACGAGTTACAGGGAGACGAGCGCGCGGCGATCGAGGCGCACGTTGAGAGTTGCAATTCCTGCGCGTCGTTTGTGGAGAAGGAACTCACGTTTCTCAACGCGGTTCGCAAGAGCGGGCGGGCGCATGTGGCTTCGCCGGAGTTGAAGGCGAAGGTTGCGGAGATCCTGAGTGGTTCGAAGCAGCCGGTGGTTCGTTCGCGGCGGTTGAGATGGGCGCTGCCGATCGCGGCGGCTCTGTTGGTGTTGCTGTTACCGGTGGTGATTTGGCGCGTGATGCGCCAGCAGGATCATCCGGAGAACGGAGCTCCTTCGGCGTTTGCGACGATGGCCGCCGAGAGTCACCTGAGACACAGCCGTGGACAGTTGCCATTAGAAGTGGAGTCGTCGGAACCGGAAAAAATCTCAGCGTGGTTCGCCAACAAAGTTAACTTCAACGTGAAACTGCCGAGTTATCAGGAATCTTCCGGGCAGGAGATCCTTTACACACTCGAAGGCGCGCGGCTCGTAAATTATCAGAACGACTACGCTGCTTACGTCTCGTATCACATGAAGGATCGCCCGATCAGTCTGGTAATCACTTCTGAGCTACTGGCGCAACCTTCGGGTGGTGAAGAAATTGCCTCGAAAGGCCTAATGTTTCACTACAACGCCATCGACGGTCTGAAAGTGATCACCTGGTCCGATCGCGGACTGACCTACGCGCTCGTCTCAGACCTCGAGGAGCGCGGTCAGCAGTCATGCTTCGTCTGCCACCAGGGCACCAAGGATCAGGACTTCATCGAGCCGTTAAAGCCGCACTAGGGCCACAGATTTTCACGGACGACACGGACGGCCTACTTCGAGTACATCTTGATGATGCGGACGATGGCTTCGCGGCAAACGCGGCAGAATTTGTCCGAACGCGAGAACATGATGCAGTCGATCTCGGGGCGGTAGTAACCGCGCGCTTCGTACATTGCCCCCTCGAAAGCGCCGACTTGGCCGAAGTGCTTATCGGCCGCAAACATCTTCTGTTCGTGAGCGAGCTCCTCCTTGAAGAGCGCTTCCATTTCTTCTTCAGGCCGTTTGTCCGCTCGCAGTTGCGCGCGCCGCTTTTGGATCTCGCGGGAGTAGGCTTCGAACTCTTCCTTGTTCCACGGCGTCGGAATCGGCGTGGTGCCGGCGAATGGTGAAACAAGATGCCTCCACTTCAACGTGGCTACGTCCAACAGCGCGGTAACGTTTGGTTCCCAAGGTTCGACCCGATCCGCTGCCGGAGCATAGGCCACGGACGACGTGTAGTACTCGTCGGCGAGTGCGGCGAAGTGATGGCCAAACTCGTGAACGAAAACGTAATTTCCAAACGCGTTGTCGGCCGCGACCGTGCTGTAGAGATTGAAGATTCCACCGCCGCCGTACGTGCGGCCGTTAACGATGACTTCGATAAACTCATAAGGCGCAAACTGCGCGGCGCTTCGCAAGGCATGGTTGTCGAAGGTCAACACATAACGTTCGGAGCCGAAGGCGTCGTAAGTCGCGCCGATCGGCGAATCGCGATAAATGCCGGTTGACGGCCGCGAGATCCCGGATTCAGCCGCTGGTGGGCTGATCGCCCAAACGTTAAAGTTGCGACGGTTCTCTTTGAACGGCGAGGTCGCAAACAAAACTTCCGTGAGCCGTCGCGCGTCGGCTTCAAACTTCTTCGCTTCCGCGGCGGTGTAGCCGTCACCGAGAATCAGGAAGTCGACTTTGTCTTGCGGCTCGCCGGTTTTCTGAATCGTGACCACCGGCGCGGGCGCTTTCTGTTTGGAACGATCGACAAACATGTCCGCCGGATCGATCGTCGTCGTCCAGATATCTTTGAAAACGTTCCTTGCGTCTCGTTTTTTGAGGATGATTTCGACGGTCGCGGCGGGCGCGGGGAAGCGTAGTGACTCCTGGAACGTGCGCTTGAGCGTCTTCGCTTCGTCAGTCGTTTCCCACTCGCCGTAGATCGACGCGAACCCGCGCGAGTAGAGAACCTGCTTCGTTTTCGCGTCGCGCACTTCGAAGAAGTACTTGCCGAGGTTCGACGAATCGAGCGCTTGCGCCGGGCTGCCGGGCCACGGCAACGGTTCGATCACGACACGGTCCACGCTGAATATTTCCTGTGAGGCGTCGCCGGTGTGGTAGTAGTCGAGGCGCATGGTGTCGGCGGCGAAGGCCGTGCCGGCCAACAAAACAAAGGTCACAAAAGTAATTATTGGTCTGATTATCATAGGGTCGGATGATACACTATCAAACCTATGGCGAGTGTCCTTGAGATCGTTCCGCTCGGTGGGATCGGCGAGTTTGGAATGAACTGTATGGCGGTGCGTTACGGCGACGAGATGCTGATTCTCGACGCCGGAATGGGCTTTCCGGAGGAGACCGCGTACGGCGTCGATGTTTCCATTCCGAATTTCAACTTCCTCGACGAGTACAAAGACGCCATCAGCGCCATCGTGCTCACGCACGGCCATGAAGATCATCTCGGTGCGCTACCGTACCTGCTGAAGAAGTTCAACGTTCCCGTTTACTGTTCCCACTTCACCGCCGGTCTCGCGGAAAGCAAACTCGAAGAACACGATCTGCTTGGCGACGTTTTGATTCATCGCGTCGAACCGCGCGACGTGGTGGACATCGGCGTTTTCAGCGTCGAGTTCATTCGCGTCTCGCACTCGCTGGTCGACTGTTTCTCGCTCGGGATCAAGACGCCGGTGGGAACGATCATTCACACGGGCGATTACAAGGTTGACGAGACGCCCGTGATTGGCGAGCCAATAGATCTTCGATCTTTCAGGCGATACGGGCAGGACGGCGTGCTCGCGTTGCTTTCTGATTCGACTAACGCGACTGTACCCGGCCGCACGCCGTCAGAACGCGCGGTCATCCCTGCGTTTGAAGAGATCTTTTCCGAAGCGAAGGGCCGCATTATCGTGGCGGCGTTTGCTTCGTCGATTCACCGTTTGCAGATCGTGCTGGATGTGGCGCAGCAGTTCAACCGGCATGTCTGCGTGCTCGGCCGGTCGATGCACAAGAACGTCGAAGTGGCGGAACGTCTGGGTTACCTCGACATCCCCGACGGGCTCATCGTTTCGTTGAACGACGCCAAGCTGATGCGCCGTAACGAGGTCGTGTTTCTCGTGACGGGTTCGCAGGGCGAGTCGCGCGCGGCGCTCTCGCAGATGGCCACGCAAAGTTACAAAGGGCTGATGGTTGAAGAAGGCGACACGGTCGTGCTTTCGGCGCGCATCATTCCGGGCAACGAGCGGCTGATTTCGCGAATGATCGGGTTTATCTACAAACGCGGCGCAAACATCATCGAGGAGAAGCGGCGGCTCGTCCATGTCAGTGGACACGCGTCGCAGGAAGACATTCGCATCATGACTGAGGCGGTGCGGCCGAAGTTTGTCGTGCCGGTGCATGGTGAGTATCGAATGCTTTTCCGGCACAAGGAGTTTGTCAAAAACCATCTCGGCTACGCGGAAGAGAACATCATTCTGATCGAGAATGGCGACGTGCTGGAACTCGACGGCGAGCGCGCTGTGGTTGTCGACAAGCGTGAGATCGGGCGCACGTTCATCGACGAGAGTGGGTTTGAGGAAATAAACAGCGAGACTGTGCGCGAGCGGAAGCAGCTAGCGTATGAAGGCACGATCACGGTGGTCGTGACGATCGACGAAGAGTCGGGCGAGTTGCAGGACGAGCCGCGGATCGTCGCGCGCGGCGTACGCGGCTTCGGCACGAACGGATTTAGAAACGGCAACGGCAATTATCTTTTGGCTGACGCGCTACGAGTGGTGACCGCGTCGATCGCGGGCGCGTCGCGGCAGACCTTGGGCGACGAGAGTTTGCTGAAAGAGCATGTGCGGGTGGAGTTGAAGCGTTTCATTCAAAAGCAGACCGGCGCGCGGCCGGTAATCATGCCCGTCATCGTGATGGTTTAGCCAGTCTGTGTCTATCCGTGTTGCTCTGTGGCTAAAAACTGGAACAAGACAGTAATGATCACGGGCGCCTCGTCCGGGATTGGTAAGGGTCTGGCGCTGGAGATCGCGGCGCGCGGCGGACGGCTTGGTCTACTTGCGCGGCGTGAAGATCTGCTCAACGAAATCGTCAACGAGATCAAGTCGCAAAATGGAATGGCGATCGCGGTTGGTGCTGACGTGCGCGATGCGCAAGCGGTGCGAGCGGCCGCGGACAAGGTTCGCGCCGAGCTTGGTCCAATCGACGTGATGATTGCGAATGCCGGCGTTGGCACTTCGAAGCACGGTTCAGAACTGAACCCGGATCAGGTTGCGGAAGTCATTAATATCAACGTGCTCGGCGCGGTCAACAGCGTCGCCGCGGTGGCGCCGGAGATGGTCGAACGCAAGAGTGGACAGCTAGTGGCGATCTCGAGTCTGGCCGGGTATCGCGGCTTGCCGAAGTCGGCGGCGTATTGCGCAAGTAAGGCGGCGCTTTCGTCGTTTTTTGAAAGCCTGCGAATCGATCTGCGCAAGAGCGGTGTGACGGTCAATGTCATCTATCCCGGATTTATCAAGACGCCGCTCACTGCCGGACGCAGCGCCAAGATGCCGTATCTGATGGAACTCGACGACGGCGTCAAAAAAATCGTAAACGCAATTGAGAAAGGAAAAAGGAGTTACGCCTTTCCCTGGCAACTCGCGACTATCGTGCGCACGAGCATGGTTATGCCCGCGGCGCTGTACGACTGGATCGCAGAAAGAAACTCATTCCGCGAATGACCATTTTCCAAGCTATCGTTTTGGGCATCGTTCAGGGCCTGACCGAATTCATTCCTGTTAGTTCAACCGCACATCTCGTTTTTGCCTCGCGTCTCGTCAATCTTTACGGCGACGTTGGTGATAAAACGCTGCAAGCCGAACAAACCACCGCCACGATCGCTGTGATTCAACTCGGCACGTTGCTCGCGGTGCTGATCTATTTCGCGCCCGACATCGTGAACATCCTGCGCGCGTTTATCGGCGATCATCTGAAGTTGTTGCGGGGACGCAGTGAGCCGGGTAAACCAATCCTCTCGAAAGACGCGTGGCTCGGTTGGCTCGTGATCATCGGATCGATTCCGGTGGGCGTTGTTGGGTTGCTGTTGAAGAAACACATCGAAGGTCCGTTCACGAAAAACCTGTGGGTGATCGCGACGATGATGATCGTCGTGGGTTTGCTGTTGACGATCGCGGAGTTCGTCGGCAAACGCGAACGCGGAATGGACCGATTAACCATCAAGGACGCGCTCGCGGTTGGCGGGGCGCAGGTGTTGGCGTTGATTCCGGGTTCGAGCCGTTCGGGCTCGACGATCATGGGTGGTTTGTTTGCGGGACAGACGCGCGAAACGGCGGCGAGGTTTTCGTTTTTGTTGTCGATACCCGCGATTGCGGCGAGTGGGCTTTTGGAGTTGAAAGAGGCAATTGAGAAGTTGCCGCACGATACTTACGGCGCGCTGGTCGTCGCGACGATCGTTTCGGGAGCGGTTGGGTATGCGTCGATCTGGTTCCTGTTGAGATTTTTGCGCACGCACTCGACGGGAGTGTTTATTATCTATCGTGTGATCGTCGGCGGCGCGATCCTGGCGGCTTTGGCAGGGGGATACATATCAGCGAGTATTTAAGCCACGGATTACACGGATAAACACGGAGGGTGGTAATGGATCAGCGACCTCGAAGCCCGAGAGTTCCGGTTGAATTTTCGTTGGAAGTTGAAGGCACGGACCACTCGGGTGAACCTTTTCAAGCTAAGGGAACCGCGGTGAAGATCAGCCACGGCGGCGCCACGATCATCATCGACGTGGATGTTCCCGTCGGCTCGCCGGTGACGCTGGTTCAGGCGTCAGGTGCTAAACTGGCGGCCGAAGTAAACGGTTCGTGGATAGACGATCTGGACGGCAAGCGTCGCATTGGTGTCAGGCTTCTCGACGCGAACGGCTGGTTTGGTGCGTAGATATAGGACAGATGAAAAGCAGTAAATGAAAGCAAAACGGTGGAACGTGCGACGGCAGGACGCGGAAGCCGCCGCCTCGCTCGCACGCGTTTTGGGTATCTCACCGATTCTCGCCGCGCTCCTCATCAATCGCGGCTACGGCGAAGAACTCGCCGCACGCTCATTTCTCTCGCCCAGTTACGATCAACTACACGAACCGTATCTAATGCTCGGCATGCGCGAGGCCGTCGCGCGTCTGAAACACGCCATCGAGACTCAGGAACCCGTGCTGATCTACGGCGACTACGACGTCGACGGCACCACCGGCACCGCAATCCTTCTGCGCGCGCTCAAACTGCTCGGCGCAAAAACCGGGTTCCACATTCCGCATCGTTTTACCGAAGGTTACGGCATTCAACAACCCGCCCTCGAACGCGCCTTTGCCGAAGGTTACAAACTCGTCGTCAGCGTCGACTGCGGCATTCGCGCGCACGAACCGCTTTACTGGGCGCGGGACAAGGGCCTCGACGTAATCATCACCGATCACCATTTGCCCGACGAAGACGAAGGCGCGCCACCCGCGTTCGCGGTGCTCAACCCGAATCAGGAGGGTTGCGAATATCCGGACAAGCACCTCGCGGGCGTTGGCGTCGCTTTCAAGCTGGTTCACGCGTTGTTTCGCGAATATGGACGCGAGGCGCAAGTCGCAGCGTTTATGAAGGTTGTCGCGATCGGCACCGTCGCCGACGTGGCGAAACTGGTAGGCGAAAACCGCACCATCGTTTCCATCGGTTTGAAAGATCTGGCTCGTTCGGCCAATCCTGGACTAAAGGCGTTAATGGACGTAGCCGGTTGCGGAGACGGCACTGGCATGACAGCATACGATCTCGGCTTTCGGCTGGGACCACGAATCAACGCCGCTGGCCGAATGGACGCGGCGAGAGCCGTGGTCGAGCTGTTTGATACGCGGGATTACCTTGAGGCACGAAGGCTCGCGGAGCATCTCGACGCGCGTAACGAAGAACGCAAAACGGTGCAGCAACAGATCATCGATCTCGCGCTGGCTGAGCTCGGCGACAGTACGGAAGCGAAGGTCGCGGTGATTCAGGGCGCTGGCTGGCACAGGGGCGTCATCGGAATAGCGGCATCGAAGATTGCCGAACGGATAAATCGTCCGTGCGTCGTGTTTTCGATTGATGGCGAGGTGGCGCACGGTTCGGGTCGGAGTATCGAGGCGTATCACCTGTTGAATGGACTGACGGCGTGTGCTGATTTGTTTGAGAAGTTTGGCGGCCATTCACATGCGGCGGGGATCACGATTCGTCCCGAAAGGATCGCGGAGTTTCGGCGTCGTTTGAACGAACACGCCGCGGGGTGTTTGACCGAAGAGGATCTGGAACATTCGGTGACGATTGATATGGAATTGCCTGCGGAGCAGGTGACGTTTCAGTTAGCGCGGGAACTGCAAGCGTTGGAGCCGTTTGGGGCGGGGAATGCGCGCCCGATTTTTGTGACGCGCAGTCTGCGCTGTTTGTCTGAGCCGTTGATATTGAAAGACAAGCACTTGAAATTGCGACTGGCCGGACCGCAGAACCGGCCGCTTGAAGCGGTTTGGTGGAATTGTATCGAGTCGCCAGGGCAAACGCCTGTGGTTAACGGCAGCATCGAACTCGCCTACTCGCTCGAAGTCAACGCGTGGAACGACGAGTATCGCATGCAGCTAAACGTGCTCGATATGCGAGTCAACTAAACAGGGATTTCACGGATGCAGGCACTGACACGAAAGAGAGCTTTGGCGATTGGGTGGCGCGCAAGAGTTCCGCTCATCGCGAGGATTGTGGCTTTCACGCTACTCGCGTCAGGTATCGCCGTAGTCGCGGTCTCGTATTACAAGCTGCGCAACGTCGAGAAGTTCAAGGCGAAGTCTGAAAAGCCGGAACTCTCGAAGGAAGTCAAAGGCGTCGTCGAAGGTTACGAACAACGCATCACCAAAGACGGCCGCCTTTACATGCACGTCAAAGCTTCGCGCGACATCACGTTCACAGACGATCATCACGAACTCGAAAACGTCCAGGTGGCGGTCTATCCACCCGAAGGTGACGTGCCCGATCAGATCTCCGCCGCCCGCGCGATCTATCAGCCCGACACGAACATCGTTTCGTTCGCCGGCAACGTGAAGATCGACACAAAAGAGAAACTTCAAGTCACCACGGAATCGCTCTCGTTCGATCAAACCAGCGGCGTGGCCCAAACTGACGCGCCCATCGCTTTTAATCGCGAAAACGTTTCCGGCACCGCCACCGGCGCCATCGTCCAGCAAAAAACAAAACAGCTCGACCTCAAGAAAGACGTCGCGATAAAAATCGAGCCACAGCTTAGCGGAGCCAACAAAGCGGGAACGCGCGCACGCCCGGTCACCATTCGAGCCGGCAGCGGTACGTTCCAGCACGACGCTCTCAAACTGATGTTCGCCGGTGGCGCCACAGTCGAACAGGAACGCGACATCATGAGTGGCGATACCATCTACGCCACGCTCAACCAGGAGCAGCGTCTCCAAAAAGCCGAGATTCGCGGCAACTCTTATTTGCGCACGATGCAACCCGGACGCGCCGCGGAAGTCCACGCCATCGACATGGATTTCTTTCTCGACAAAGACCAGCGTCTCGAACGCGCCGTCGCCAACCGGGACGTGAAAGCGCGTTCACTCGACGCCGATTCGGATTTCGAACTCAGCGGCAGCAGCACTCTCGACGTCGTTTTCCAGGCGACCGCGGACACGAGCCTTCTAAAGCAGATGAACGCCGGCGGCCGTTCCGTGATCACGTTGAGTGCGCCGAAATCGAAAGCAAACGATCCGCGTGCATCAAACAAACGCCTGACGGCTGATTCAGTGAAACTGAGTTGGCGCGGCACCGGACGCGATCTCGAAAAAGCCGAAGCATCGGGCAATGCGGAGTTGTTTATCGAACCCGTAACAAACAGCGCGCGCGCCGAACGCCGCCAACTCAACGCGCCCAGCTTCGATTGCGACTTCTTCGAAACCGGTAACCTCGCGCGCACGTGCAAGGCAGCCGGTGGCGCCAAGGCTGTGATGAATCCGGTGCAGCCAACGCCGAGTCGCGGCACGCGCACGTTCACTTCGCAAACGATCACCACAGTCTTTATTAAAGACACGCAGGACGTCGAACGTCTCGATGGACAGGGCGACAGCAAGTTCAACGAGAACGATCGCAACGGCGTCGCCGCGAACGTCTCCTACACCGCGGCGGACGAAATGGTGCGACTGCGCGGCGGCGATCCGACCGTTTGGGATTCACGCGGCCGCACGAAAGCCGTCGAACTCGATTCCGATCTCGCGAATGACGTCTCATACGCACGCGGACGAACGGCAACGACTTACTACAGTCAGGAACAGACCAACGGTGCGACACCGTTCGCAAAAACAAAAAGTCCCGTTTACATCACGAGCGACAAAGGCGAGTTTCGACACGAGAGCGGCCAGGGCATCTACACCGGCAACGCGCGCGCGTGGCAGGATGATAATTTTGTGCGTGGCGACAAACTGGTCATCTACGTAAACGACAAGCGCATGGAAGCCGGGGGCCATGTCCAGACCGCGATCTACGATTCGAAGAAGCGCGTTGAAAACAACACGAGCGTGGTTCCGGTGTTTGCTTCAGCCGATTCGATGTTCTATTCCGATCCCGATCGGACCATTCATTACGAAGGAAACGTCGATATCAAACAGGGCCCTGATCGCATGACCGGCGGTGTCGCCGACGTCTATCTCATGAAAGATTCAAACGAGATGGAAAAGACGATCGCGCAGCGCAACGTCGTGCTGACTCAGCCGAACAGACGCGGCACTGGCGATTGGGTCGAGTACACGGCTGCAACTGAGGTGGCAGTGTTGAAAGGCAGTCCCGCGCGCGTGGATGATATCGAACAGGGCAACACCGAAGGTGCTCGATTGACCCTTTCGATTCGCGACAGTAAAGTTACCGCCGACGATGCGCGTGGTCCACTCTCGCCTGGCCGTGTGCGGTCCACGCACAAGATCCGAAAACCGTGACCAATCCCCCGGCTGTAAACTCCACACTTAGCACCGCAAGTTTGGTGAAGCATTACGGCAAGCGACGCGTCGTCGACGACGTCAGTCTCGAAGTGCATAAGGGCGAGGTCGTCGGCCTGCTCGGCGCAAACGGCGCGGGCAAGACCACAACGTTCTACATGATCGTCGGTCTTGAAAAGCCGGACTCGGGAAACGTCCTGCTCGGCGATCAGGATTTGACGAAGCTGCCGATGTATCTTCGCGCGCGGCTCGGCATCGGTTACCTGCCGCAGGAGCCGTCGGTGTTTCGCAAGATGACGGCCGCGCAGAACATCCTCGCGGTGTTGGAAACCGTCGGTCTCAGACGACGCGAACAGTTGAAACGTTTGGAAGAGTTGCTGGAAGAGTTTGGCATCGGCCACGTGCGCAACACGCGCGGCGATGCGTTGTCGGGCGGCGAGAGACGGCGGACTGAAATTGCTCGCGCACTCGCGACCGAACCGCAGTATATTTTACTCGACGAGCCGTTCGCGGGAATCGACCCGAAGGCCGTCGACGACATTCAAAATGTAATACTTTACTTGCGTGATCGCGGCATTGGAATTTTAATTACCGATCACAACGTAAGAGAAACTCTCGGCGTCACTGACCGGGCTTACATTATGGCCGAGGGCCGGATTTTCCGATCGGGCCAGCCGCAGGATCTGACCGAAGACGCCGAGGTTCGCAGGCTTTACCTGGGCGAAAAATTCCGCATGTAGACAGGCATTCCGGGCGCGCGTTTTGAGTTCAAGCTTTAACTTGTCTGTTCAAGGACAGCCTA
>DATEHX010000102.1:0-5132 GCA_035279345.1 Pyrinomonadaceae bacterium
AGATTCAGGTCGTGGGTATAACGGCCGAAGAGACGGTGATTGTCATTGAAGTTGTGATCGATGCGCATTGTCTCTTGCCGAGTTTTCAGTGCATTGATCGGCGAGAACGTCAAACCGGTCGTGCCCGTGTTCGGCAACGGATACGCATTCAACAGAGACAATGAAACAGGATGGATATCGCTCTGCGGAATGATGTTGCCTACGTACGCGCGTCCGTCGGCCGGACGGAAGATCATTCCCGCGCGGGCCTGAACGACGTTGCCGTTCGTATCAGTGACGTTGAGTGGCGTGTTGGTACAAGTTCCCACACCGGGAGTCGTGCAACTACTTCCCGCACCGGCACTATTTCTGAAGAGTGGAAGTCCAAGAGCCGATGCGAAGTTGCCGCTTCGTTCATTCAAGCTCGGCACTGTCGCGATCGCTTCCGTGATACCGCGCGTGATCCGCCGTTGCTCTTCCGAGAAGAAGAAGAAGGTCTTGTTCTTACCGCTCCAAACTGCCGGGCCGCCTTCGCCAAAGCGAGGCAAGGTGACCGGACCGCTCAGAGTGAATCCGAAGTTGTGATAACGCAACCTGGGAACCGGGGAGAGCGGGTTACCGGCCGCATTACGACCGCGGCGATTGTTGAAGAACGAGTTGGCGTTGAAACGATCGTTGCGGGCGAAGTCATAAAGCGAGCCGTGAAAATCGTTCTCGCCGCCTTTCGTCACGAGCGTCACCGTGCCGCCGCCGGAGCGTCCGACTTCCGCCGTGTAGTTGGAAGTCAGTACTTTGAACTCTTTGATTGAGTCGATGGTCGGCGTCGAGAGCAAAGTGATGTTCGAACCGACGTCCGTGTTGGAAACGCCATCGACAAAGACGTTCACGCCGTTGCGGCGCATGCCGTTAATCGAAACGTCGAACCGGTTCGAGAGACCAAATCCAGTTTCGTCATCAAGACTGGAACTGACACCAGGCACGAGTTCAAGCAACTTCGTGAAGTCGCGGTTCTGAAGCGGAATCTCCAAAACCTGCGTGCTCGAAATGAGCGTTTGCCCGGTGGGACTGTCCTGCACCGTGTTCTGTTCGCTGGTGACGATCACGGTTTCGCTGACGTTGCCTACTTCCAGCACAACATTTATCGAGCGCCGGTCTTTCGCTGCGAGCGTGATGCCTGACTCGACGTGCTTCTTAAAGTTGGTCTGCTCGACTGTCAGCGTGTAGCTGCCCGGAAGGAGAGGTGTCAAGTTGAATTGACCGTCGTCGTTTGTCTGCACCGTTCTCGCCTGCTGCGTCGCGTCGTTCGTGATGACGACGGTCGCGGCTTTAACCACTGCACCCGTCGAGTCAGTGACTTGACCGGTGACAGTAGCGGCAGTTTCCTCCTGGGCTAGCACCGCACCGCTCATTGCAAACATGAGCGCCAGTGCAAGAAAACCAGCCTTAACTCTGAAATAACGTTTCATGGGGATAATCCTCTTCTAGTTGTGAAATGGAAGCATGCCCTCCGAGTCGGAAGCGGGCGTTGGGAGAACCACAATATGCATGGTTGTTTGCAAGCCGAGTAAAGCAATTGTCGTTGGAAAGAAGGCCGAGCCTCGATAAACGAGTGCGCGTATTCTTACATACGAGTCTGTTTATGGCAACAGGACCAAAAAGCATAAAAGAACCAATTACGTACCGAGTCCGGAACCACCGCCGCGCAGGGCGACCCCCGGGCGTGCTTCTGTTATTTGACCGTTTGCCAGCACCGTTTCGCCGTTCACGATCACGTAGCTGATGCCGGCGGGAAACTGGTGTGGTTTATCGAACGTCGCCTGGTCCGCGATCGTGTTCTCGTCGAAGATCACGAAGTCGGCGGCGAAGCCTTCGCGAATCAGTCCGCGATCGCGAAAACCAAACGTCTGGGCTGGCAACGACGTCATCTTACGGATCGCATCCTCAAGCGCGATCAGTTTCAATTCGCGCACGTAACGACCGAGCACGCGCGCGTTGTTGCCGTAGCCGCGCGGATGCGGCACGCTCTCGTCGACCTGGCGCACGCCGCTGTCCGAAGCGATCATCGTGAACGGTTCCTGCATGATCCGTTTCACGTCGTCTTCGTCCATGCCGTGATAGATCATGCCGGCGCCGCCTGCTTCGTACATCTCGAGCATCTGTTCGATCTGGCTGGTCACGTCCGACTTCTTGCGCACGATCTTTGTGATCTCGGCGATCGATTTTCCGTTGAACGATTTATCCGGAGTGTAAGAAGCAACGACGGCGAACGAGTAGTCTTTAAATCCACTGCGCTTCAATGCGTCTTTAGTGTCGTTGATGACTTTCTCGCGTGTTGCTTTATCCGCAAGACGTTTCTTTGCTTCATCGAAGCCGCCGGCGCGAAACCACGACGGCAAGCGAGCATCGAGTGAAGTTGAGCTCGCAGTGTAAGCGTATTGATCCACCGTGACCGCGAGTCCGCGGGCGCGCGCTTCGCGCACGAGACCGAGCGTCATCGGCGTCTGGCCCCAGAGCTTCTTGTTACTGATCTTGAAATGTGAGATCTCGACCGGCAGTCCAGCCTGTTCGCCGATCTGAATGCTCTCGCGTATCGCGTCGGCAACCTTGTCGCCTTCGTTGCGCATGTGAGTGGCGTAGAGACCACCGTAACGTGCAGCCACGCGAGCAAGCGCGACGATCTCGTCTGTCTTCGCGTAGGTGCCGGGCACGTAAATCAATCCCGTAGACAAACCGACCGCGCCGTCTTTCATTCCCTGCTCCACAACGGCTTCCATTTGTTTCAACTCGTCGGGAGTCGGCGCGCGATCGTCGAGACCGATCACCTTGCGGCGCACAGAGCCATGTGCGATGAGCGTTGCGAGATTTACTGCGAGTGGTTTGTCTTTGATGCGCCCGAGAAACTCGCCGACTTCCGTAGTCGATGAACCGCAGTTACCGGTGACGAGCGAAGTGACGCCCATGCGGATGAAGTTTTCGGCCGCGGGCAGGCTATAGATTGATTCGACGTGCGTGTGCACATCGATGAAACCCGGCGCGAGAATCTCTCCGCGCGCGTCGATAACTTTCGTGGCGGTATCGGGAGCGATGCGGCCGATCTTGACGACGCGGCCCTGGCGCACGGCAACGTCGCCGCGGACCCACGGGTTGCCGCTGCCATCGACGATGCGTGCGTTTGTGATTAGTAAGTCGTAGACGGGTGCGTTGACGCGGGCCTCGCTACGTTGTTGGCCCACCAGGAAGCTGCCGAGCGCAAGTACCATTAAGACAAGCGCGGCAGAGTTGTGGAACAGACTCGCCTTCACTGCTCTCAGTTTATGGCCCCTCGTCTGAATGCGTAATGATTACCGGGTGAAGAAACGAGATTATAGGCCGCAAACTGGAATAATAATAGCTAAAGATTTTTATTCGATTGATAAGAAGGGCTGATGGAAGGAATAGGACCTATAAGTCAGATTCGACCTATAGGTCCTATTGAAGAGGCGCTAGAAACTGAGCTTGCCCGAGAGCTGAATGCGGCGTGCGTTGTTCGTCACGCTGTCGTTGATCCGGCCGAAGATCGTCGAATTGATCACCGCCGTCGGGTTATCAAACGACGGATTGTTCAGCACGTTTCGCGCATCGAGCCGAATGTCGAAACTCACGCGCTCGCCGAGTCTGAACTTCTTCGAAAGCGACGAATCCCACTGAAAGTAATTCGGCGCGAGGAAGAAGTTACGGCCCGTGTTTCCGATCGAACCAGGCGCCGGTGCGGAGAACTGATTGCGCGTGGCCGTGTCGAACCAGAAGTTCCTTCCGGTTTCCAGCGTCAGACTGCCACTGTTTCGCGTGCAGCCGTTGCAGTCAGCCGTGGATTGCACCACGTTGCTGACCGTGTTGATGCCGGAGTAAACCGTGAACGGTCTTCCTGACGCCCAGAGCACTGTTCCCGCCATCTGCCAGCCGCCGATCACGTAGTCCACGACCGAAGGCAGGTCACGGCCAAACTTCCGGCCTTTGCCAAATGGCAGTTCGTAAACGTAGGTGCCTTGAAATACATGGCGTCGATCGAAGTCGGACCACGTGTAGTTCAAACTACGATCGCGCAGATCGAAAGGCGTGCTGGACGCTGCCTGAACCGATCCGGTTGAGACGCCGCTGAGCGACGGATCCCACGAGCGGTTGTCTTTCGACTTCGAAAGCGTGTAAGCAAACTGGAACCCGAGTCCCGCGTTGATACGGCGCCTGAAGATCATTTGCAAGCCGGCATAGTTCGAATAATCGTTACTATCGAAGACGTTCAAACCACCGGTGAATTGCGGATAAGGTTGCAGGAGGAACGGGAAACCGTTCACATCCAGCAAGCGCCGGCCAAGCTGCGCATTTGTACAAATGCCCGCGGTCACGTCGGCGGCTGCACACGTCTTTTGCGAAACACTCAGCGCCGCGGCGGCGGCGCTACCCTGAGTGATGTTTGTAGTGTTGAGAGAACGGAACGTGGCCGTGCCGGCGTTGTTCGCCGCATTGCCGGACATGATCAAATTGATTAGCGGGCTGTTATAGGAAGAGCTCGCCCTGATCTTGTTGAAAGCGTCGAGGAAGTTGGCCTCGCTGACTCCCGGCACGGACGCAAATATGTTCACCTGGTTGACGTTGTAACCACCGAGCAGGTGAACCGCGTGCTTGCCGATGTAGTTCACCTCAACCACGTTTTGTCCAATCTCGCGTTGCACGCTCAACGACCACTCATGAACCTGCGGGAACTGCAAATCAGGATCGATGACGCTGATCGAGTTGGCGCTGAACGGCGGCGGTTGGCGCAACGCATCGGGAGTGGAAGACGGAGTCAGACCCGCGAGTACTGGGCCAAGGTTTCGATAGAGACCACCACCGGCGCCGAACGTCGAATTGGTCACGGCAGTAGTGTTTCCGGGCGCACTCTGGAAAATCGACGAACCAAACAGGAAAGTGGCGATGCGATCGGAGGCGATGCGATAGTTACCGCGAATCGAGGTCTTGCCACTCTTAAATGGGTCCCACGCAAAACCGATGGAAGGAAGAATCTTGCTGAAGTCGCTGTCAAACAGATCACCTTCAACCCACTTCAGGGTGTTTGACGGAGCTGCGCCAAGCTTCACCGGCTGATTTGGAACCAGGACGGGCCGGCCATTGGTGCT
>DATEHX010000103.1:0-6154 GCA_035279345.1 Pyrinomonadaceae bacterium
GAAGAAGCGTTACCGCTGCTGGAAAACATTCCGCAAATCAATCAGAAGTTGCAGACGCTGCTCGACGTGGGTTTGGGTTACATCAAGTTGGGGCAATCGGC
Organism: Pyrinomonadaceae bacterium; assembly: GCA_035279345.1. Lineage (GTDB taxonomy): Bacteria > Acidobacteriota > Blastocatellia > Pyrinomonadales > Pyrinomonadaceae > PSRF01. Next base: position 102 of record DATEHX010000103.1, read on the forward strand.
GACGACGCTTTCCGGCGGCGAAGCACAGCGCATCAAACTCGCGAAAGAACTGTCGAAGCGCGCGACCGGACGAACCATCTACATTCTCGACGAACCCACTACGGGTCTGCACTTCGCTGACGTTCACAAACTATTGGACGTGTTGCAACGCCTGGTCTCACTCGGCAACACCGTACTCGTGATCGAACACAACCTCGACGTAATCAAAAGCGCCGACTACATAATCGATCTCGGCCCCGAAGGCGGCGAACACGGCGGTCGTGTCGTCGCCGCCGGCACCCCCGAAGAAGTCGCACGCTCGCGCCGCTCCCACACCGGCCAAGTCCTCCGCCCCCTTCTCAACGGCCGCCTCGGACGTAACGGAAACGGCTCCCACTCTACGTAGCGTTTGAAAACCACTACACGGACCGCATGCTATACTTTCGTTCGCTATGAACGAGTCCGCAAAAAGTGGCCGATTAGATAAGACCGCGTTCAGAGTTTTCTCTTCCTTCGAGGAGGCTGAAGCTGCTGATAAGGAATACTACCGTTCTCTCTCGCCCACCGAGCGGCTCGATATATTGCTTTTACTTAGAGAGCATTACAGTCCGTATTCTGATGAACTTACCAAAGGATTTGAAAGAGTTTGTCGAATTATTGAACGGTCATGACGTACGCTTCCTGATAGTCGGAGCATTCGCAGTTGCCTATCACGGTTACCCCAGATATACGTCAGACATAGATATTTTTGTGGACAAGTCGGCTGAGAACGCTGAATTACTCCTGAAAGCAATCCATGAGTTTGGGTTTGGCGAAATTGGGCTCAGTAAAGAAGACTTCATGAAAAAGGACCAGGTCATTCAGTTAGGAGTGGCTCCAAACCGAATCGACATGATGACATTTTTATCTGGTATCAGTTTTGACGAGGCATGGTCTTCCCGAGAACTCGGTGAGCTTGGTGGAATAACAGTTCCATTTATCTCGCTCGACATACTGAAACGGAACAAGGAAGCGACGGGACGTAGCCAAGACTTAGTCGACCTGGAACATCTCTGATCCCGGAGACACGGATAGTTGCCATCAAATTACGACGACCTCAAACCGCTCGAGCTTGGTAATGTTAAGACCTATCCCCTTGCCTCACGCAGCAGCAAAGTAAAGTTAGCGGACTTCGTGCGGCCGATTACTGAACAAGCATCGGTCAGTGACTTTCTCGCCAGTCTGCCCAACGTTCTCGCGGTCCAATCACTGAGGCAAATCACAAGTCGCATACAACGGGCGAGGGAGTTGGGGAAGCCGATCATTTGGGGAATGGGCGGGCACGTAATCAAGACCGGATTGGCCCCGCTGATTATCGATCTGATGAGGCGCGAGTATGTTTCGGCGATTGCGGCGAACGGATCGGTGTTGGTCCATGACGCGGAGATCGCGATGAATGGATCGACTTCGGAAGATGTTGACGCCACGTTATCAGAAGGAGTGTTTGGCGGAGCGGAGGAAACCGGGCGGCTCTTAAATCGTGCCGCGCAGGAGGGAGCGGCGGATCAGATTGGGTTAGGCGAGGCGGTGGGAAGAAGTTTGGTAAAGATGAAGCCGCAGCATCAGTCGTACTCGCTGCTCTGCGCGGCGTACGAGTCGAAAGTTCCCTTTACGATCCATCTAACAATCGGCGGCGACATCACGCACTTTCATCCCACAGCCGACGGCGCACACTTAGGCACAACCACCCACACTGATTTTCGATTGCTCGCCGAACTCGTGCGGCGAATGGACGGCGGTGGTGTTTATCTCAACATCGGTTCAGCGGTGGTCCTACCGGAAGTTTTTCTCAAGTGCGTGACGCTGGTCCGCAACCTGGGCCATCCATTCTCAAACATCACGACCGCAAACTTCGACTTCATTCAATCCTATCGTCCACTGACGAACGTCGTGCGCCGGCCCACTGAAAAAGGCGCAGGCGAAGGCTTCTCGATCACCGGCCATCACGAACTCACGATTCCCTTATTAGCCGCGATGCTCATCGCCACTTGACCAGACACCAGCCTCTCAATTATCCTGCTGGCTCTTCTGAAATTGAAAACGGATTTCAATTTCAGACAATTCTCGGAGGAGCCGGACAATGCAAGCCAATACTAAGAAGCGCGCGCGGCGTGCGCGGCGGCGTGGTCCTAAGTACTGGATCGTCGCTATCGGCACGCTCGGCATGCTCGTCGCCTACTGCCCCGCGAATAGTCATCAGATAGTTCTCGGCAAAGCCAGGCCAACTACTCTGGGCGACGAAGCCACCAGCGAACAGGTTCAACGACAACTCACTTTCGATATTCCATCCGGCACCCTCGAATCAGTCTTAGTTGCCTTTCAGCAAGTCTCAGGTATCGAAGTCATCATCCCCGACCATGCAATGCGGCCCATCTCTTCCCCGGGCGTCAAGGGCCGCTTCACCATCGATCAGGCAATCCGCGAAATACTGCGCGACACAGGCATCAGTTATCGCTTCACCGATCGCCGCACCGTAACTCTTGAAATTCGCGCCCACGCCGAACAGGTCGAAGTCAGAGACGATGCGCGACTGATTCTCTCTTCGCCGAAGTACACGCAACCTTTAGTCGACACGCCACAAACAGTCACCGTCATCTCGAAAGAAGTGATCGAAGAACAAGGCGCGACGACATTGCGCGACGTTCTGAAAAACGTTCCCGGTCTGACGATCACGGCCGGTGAAGGCGGCAATCCCGCGGGTGACAATCTGACGCTCAGAGGCTTCAGCGCGCGCAACGACATCTTCGTCGACGGCGTGCGCGACATCAGTCCGCAAGCGCGCGATCCTTTCAACCTCGAACAGGTCGACGTGGTGAAAGGACCAGGTTCGGTTTACACCGGCCGTGGCTCGACCGGCGGCTCGATCAACCTACTGAACAAAACTCCCGGATTAAAACGCGCTTTCAGCGGCACACTCGACTTCGGCACCGATCGCACACGGCGCGCAACCGCGGACATAAATCTACCGATCGGCGACAGCGTCGGTTTTCGTTTGAACCTGTTGGGCCATCATTCCGGTGTCGCGGGCCGCGACGTGGTGAACTTTGATCGCTGGGGTGTCGCGCCGTCGTTAACCTTCGGTCTCGGCAAACCGACACGCTTCACTGTCAGTTATTACAAACTCAAGCAGGATAACATCTCCGATTACGGTATTCCGTGGGTGCCCGTTACCAACAACGCGCTCGTCGAGTTTCGCGATCGTCCAGCGCCGGTGCCGCGCAACACGTTCTACGGCCTCCGCGATCGCGATTTTGAAAAACTGAACTCCGATCTCGTCACACTGAAGTTCGAACACGACTTCAACGACGGGCTATCACTTCGCAATCAATTTCGTTTCGCCAACTCGTCGCGCGATTCGATCGCCACTCCGCCGCGCTTTGCCAATAACAACTCCACCGCGATCAATCGCGAACTGCGTTCGTGGCAAACAGACGACAAGGTTTGGGACAACCAAACGGATCTCGTCGCACGTTTCAACACCGGAAGCGTCGAACACGCACTCGTCACCGGCGCCAATTTCACGCGCGAGAGCAACGTTCGCCACACGCGCACCGCGCCGAATATGTTGACGACGTTGTTCAATCCCAATCCTGACGACGTTTACACCGGCACGATCACCGAGAGTCCCATTGTTGGCGACGTAAGCGCAAACTCGCAAGCCGTTTATCTCTTCGACACCGCGAAACTCGGCCAGAAGTGGGAACTAAACGGCGGTCTGCGTTTCGATCGTTTCGACGCCGATGGAATATCCACGACGGGCACACCGGTGTCGCGTGTCGATCGCATGTTGAGCGGGCGTGCTGGAGTCGTGTTCAAGCCCGCGCAGCAGGGTTCGATTTACGCTTCCTACGGAACGTCGCTGAACCCCTCGCTTGAAGGTTTGTCTTACAACACGGCAAACACAGTGATCGATCCGGAAAAGACTTACACCGTCGAAGCGGGAAGCAAGTGGGATTTCTTTGGCGGCCGTATGTTGCTAAGCGGCGCGGTTTTTCGCGTTGAGAAACAGAATGCGCGAACTCCCGGCGTGTTACCCGGCGATCCGCCACAAGTGCTGGAAGGCAAACAACGTGTGGACGGAGTCGAACTGAGTGTTGAAGGAAACATCACGCGAGCATGGCAAGTACTCGCCGGTTACACCTTCCTCGACAGCACGACTATTGATTCCAACGTGGTGGCGGAAATCGGCAAGGAACTCGTCAACACACCGCCAAATTCTTTCAACATCTGGTCCACCTATCGCCTGCCGTCGGGTCTGTTCTTCGGCGGCGGCGCACGTTTTGTCGATCGACGCTTCGGCAACACGATCAATACCCGCGTTGTCGACGCTTACTGGACGTTTGACGCGATGGCTTCGTATCCACTGACGGACCACCTCGATCTGAAGTTGAATCTTTATAACCTGACGGACAAGTACTACTTCGATCGCATCGGTGGCGGACACATCGTGCCTGGACCAGGACGCGCCGCGATGATCAGCACGAGTTTCCGTTTTTGATCCGATGTTGTTGCAGATTCCAGACGTGTTAACGGCCGAACAGGTTTCGCGTTGTCGCGAGCTGCTCGATGCCGCTGATTGGGTCGACGGACGAGTGACCGCGGGACATCAATCCGCGCGCGCGAAAGACAACCTGCAACTTCCCGAAGATCACGAGCACGCCAGACAACTCGGCGACACGATCATCGCCGCGCTCGAACGCAACCCGCTGTTCATGGCAGCCGCGTTGCCGTTGAAAGTTTTTCCGCCACTCTTCAATCGTTATCAAGACGGGCAGTCGTTTGGAAACCACGTCGACAATGCGATTCGACAGGTAACGGGAACACCGCATCGCGTACGTACCGATCTCGCCGCGACGCTCTTCTTTACTAATCCCGATGAATACGGCGGCGGCGAGCTGGTGGTCGAAGACACTTACGGCTTGCATTCAGTGAAGCTTTCCGCCGGGTCATTGGTTCTTTATCCGGCGAGTAGCGTGCATCACGTTCGCCCGGTGACCCGCGGTGCGCGCATCGCCTCGTTCTTCTGGATTCAGAGCATGGTGCGCGACGACGGCGAACGCACGCTGCTGTTTGATCTTGACGTCGCGATCCAGCGTCTTGCCGGCGACGTGCCGGATCACACTTCGGTCGTCGAACTGACTTCCCTTTATCACAACCTGCTGCGCCGTTGGGCCGACGTGTAAGAGTTTATGAAACGTCTTCGCAAGATAATCTTTTGGTGTCACTTGCCGGTCGGCGCGATCGCCGGCGTGGTGATTCTGATCATGTGTGTGACTGGTGTGTTGCTCGCGTACGAGAAGCAGATCACTTTGTGGGCCGACACGCACGCGTACAAATCCGCGCCGCCATCCGCGGAAGCGCGTCATCTTCCCGTCGCGAAATTAATCGAAAACGCGCGCAATACCCGCGGCGCCAATCCGGCGTCGATCACCTTACGCGCTGATCCATCCGCGCCCGCCGAAATCAGCTTCGGCCGCGACAGCGCGCCGATCTTCTTAAATCCCTACACCGGAAATGTTCTCGGCGAAGGCTCGCAGCGAGTCAGAAGTTTCTTTCGCACGATGACTGATTGGCATCGTTGGCTGGGCGCGAAGGGCGACAATCGCAACGTCGCGCGAGCGATTACCGGCGCGTGCAATCTCGGCTTTCTGTTCCTGGTGATCAGTGGCTTCTATTTATGGTGGCCGCGAAACTGGAATTTGAAGTCAGTCAGAAACGTGCTGTGGTTCAGGCGTGGTCTGCCGGCGAAAGCGCGTGACTTCAACTGGCACAACACGATCGGATTCTGGTCCAGTGTGCCGCTGTTCGTCATCGTGCTTTCGTCTGTCGTGATCTCTTACACGTGGGCCGGCAATCTCGTTTATCGAATCGTTGGTGAAACACCACCGGCTCCGCGCGCAAATCAACAAAACGCCAACGCGCGAGAGAAAGACGCCCCTGTGGCGGTCAACGATCTCGACGCCGCATGGCTCCGCGCGGAACAACAAGTCAGCGACTGGCAAACCATCTCGTTGCCACTGTCGAACGCGCCGCAA
>DATEHX010000104.1:0-5871 GCA_035279345.1 Pyrinomonadaceae bacterium
GATAGTCGGCTGCGTTCTCTTGGGTGTATGATTAGCGAAATTGTCACTCTAATGTCGCGTCGGAAAAGTTGTCAACCGCGAACGCATCTAAGACACGCGAGGAGTTTTAGCTGCCGGTGAAATTTTATTGGGAACAAATCGCTAAGCGCTGGTGTCTAAGCGGGTGCCTGTCCGGGAATGGGCAAAAGTCGTTGAATGCTCTGGTTCCCGCCCCAGGGGGTGATCAGTGAGCTACGGAGAGCCGATAGCCCTCCGCGGGCAAATTGAAATGGAGCAGGTTGCTCCGGCGACCCTGGTCGAGGCGCGGCCTCAAATCGAGGCTCAGTTCGTTGAAAGATTGAAGCGCGGCGATGCGGCGGCCTTTGAGACACTGGTTAACGAGCGCTCGGGTGAGATTTACGGCCTACTATATCGCTTGACCGAGAGCAGCGAGGAAGCCCGTGATCTGACACAGGAAACGTTTTTACGGGCGTTTCAGAGTATCAGTCACTTCCGCGGCGAGTCGGACCTGCGCACCTGGATTTATCGCATCGCCATCAACCAGGCCCGCAATCGCTGGCGCTGGTGGCGCCGGCGGCGTCGTGATGTGACGGTTTCGATCGACGCGCCGCAACCGAACGGCACTGCTACCCTCGCCGGAACGTTGAAGTCGGACGACGGCCGCAATCCGGAGACGGACGCCCTGGCTCACGAGCGCGAGCGGGCATTGCGTAAAGCACTCAGTTCTTTGAAGCGCGTTTATCGAGAAGCTGTAGTGTTGAGAGATATCGAAGGATTTGCGTACGAAGAGATCGCGGTAACGCTCGATATAAGTGTTGGAACGGTTAAATCCCGACTCGCGCGTGGACGTCAGGAACTCCGGCGCAAGCTGGAAGGATCTTTGTAATTGCCGATTGGGATCAGGATGGCTGACCCGCCCCGGCTCACAAAACTCGGTGCCAAATGGGTCGAAGTGAGGAAACGGCGGGATCAAAGGCTTCCGCAGTGGCATGAAGGGCGTATTGAAAACGTGGCCAGCAACACCCGTTGAAGCTCGCTCACTCAAGCCTGGAGGGGTTGCCCAGAACTTGTCGGAGTTGCTCTTTGTCGAAAGGGAGCAGCCGGGGTCGGTCAGCTATCCTGACATTGCCGATTGTCGATTTGCGATTGCCGATTTTAGAGGTTCTGGCAATTGGCAATCGAAAATCGGAAATTGGAAATGACCTATGTTGTGCGAAGAAACCAGACAATCGCTTTCACAGTACGTTGACGATTGTGTCTCCCTGCCTGCACGGGTAGCGATCGACGAACATCTCGATCGTTGTCCGGTGTGCCGGGACGAAGCAATAAAGTTGCGTTCGTTGAGGCGAAGCTTGAGTTTGTTGACTCCGCCGACTCCGCCTTCGGATCTCGCAGTAACGATCTCCCACGCACTCGCGATTGAAGCAGCAGCTCGCCGGCAACAACCGGATCCTTCACTGGCCCATCGCATCAAACGTTTCGTCGAACCCTGGGTAATGCCTTACAGCGCCGGTTCGTTTGCGTCAGTGATCATGTTCTTTCTGATGTTCACTGCGCTACGTCCGCACTTTGTGGCGTTGCGCGAAGCAGCGGCACAGCAGCGTGACAGTGTGTTTGTGATCGAAACGGTGGATGGTTATTACGATCTGTACAAACCAGTTACCGGCGCAGGGCTAGCCGCTGAACGTGCTCCTTTCGCTGTCGAATCACCGACCCTCGATCCGGACGGTGCGTTGGCTGCGTTGACGATTTCCCATGCTAGTCCGCATGCGAACCTCGATGGTGAGACTGACGACATGATCGTTGGTATTAATGTTTTTCGTAACGGCGTTGCCTCGCTGTCGGACGTGGTCCAACCACCGCGCGACAAGCGCCTGCTGGATGAGTTTGAATCTGCATTACGTCAGAATGCCGCCTTTGTAAAGGCCTCCCTCGATGGCCGCCCCGACACGATGCGTGTTGTGTTTGCGGTGCAGAAGGTCGACGTAGACGAAGGCAAGTTCTGAGGCTCCAATCCCACCGACGCAGTCGGTGGTGACTCATACTCGACCTACAACGCATAACTTTCAGGCGGTCAATCCCACCGACGTAGTCGGTGGTGTCTTCATACTCTACCTACAACGCATAACTTTCAGGCGGTCATCCCACCGACGTAGTCGGTGGTGCCTTCATACTCTACCTAAACCAGCCCGCCTCGAACGACAATCCCACCGACGTTGTCGGTGGATGGTTCACCGAGTCAACGTATATGAACAATCCACCGACAACGTCGGTGGGATTGAACCTTGCGTGCGGCTGTTTTTAGGTCGGGTCTGAAAGTGACCACCGACTGCGGTCGGTGGGATTGAACCTTGCGTGCGGCTGTTTTAGGTCGTGTCTGAAGTTACCACCGACTCCGGTCGGTGGGATTCACCCGACTGCCGGCCGAGGGATGCGCCAAAGCTGCTAGCTGATGAGAGATGATAACCCTCGCTTGACGCACCGCACTGCGCATGCTAGCTTGCGGCTTCACCTGTTATCTATGATCAAAACAGCGTGAGACTCGCGAATGAGTCGCGCGTGGTGAGTAACTTGACTGCAACGGCGCCGCAACTAAAACAGACACCTCTTAATAACGCTCACCGCCAAATGGGCGGCCGCATGGTCGATTTCGGCGGCTGGGATATGCCCGTTCAATATCCCGCCGGCACGATCGAAGAACACCTGCGTACCCGAACCCACGCCGGCCTCTTCGACGTCTCGCACATGGGTGAGATCGACGTCAAAGGTCCCGACGCAATCGCGTTCGTCAATCGCCTGACCTCGAACGACGTGACCAAACTCGTCGACGGCCAGGCACAGTACAGCGCGTTGACCACCGAAAAGGGTACGGTCATCGACGACCTGCTCGTTTATCGTTTGAGCGGCGATCATCTGCTGCTGGTCGTGAACGCCAGCACCACCGACAAAGATTGGGAGTGGATCAGTTCGCACCACGCGGGCGAAAACGTCGAACTCAAGAACGCGAGCTCCGATTACTGCCAGATCGCTCTCCAAGGTCCCGACGCGATCACGATTCTGCAAAAATTGACGAACCTGCCGCTTTCCGAGATCAAGTATTACCACTTCACCACCGGCACGGTTGACGGCATAAACAGCATCGTCTCGCGCACCGGCTACACCGGCGAAGACGGTTTCGAAGTTTACGCAGCACCGGAATACGCCGAACAACTCTGGTCCAAGTTCCTCGACACCGGAAACTACGGCACTGCCGAAGGCGTGCTGCCTTGCGGTCTCGCGGCCCGCAACACGCTGCGTCTCGAAGCGGGAATGGCCCTTTACGGCAACGATATCGACGAAACCACGACGCTCTACGAAGCGAACCTCGGTTGGATTTGTAAACTCGACAAAGGCGGCTTCACCGGCCGCGAAGCGTTGGCCCAACAAAAAGCCGAGGGCGTGAAGCGAAAACTGGTCGGGTTCGAAGTTACCGATCGCGGCATCGCGCGCGATCACCAGGACGTGGTGATAGATGACGAGCGTGTGGGCCAGGTCACATCCGGAAGTCCCGCACCGTATTTGAAAAAGAACATCGGGCTTGCCTACGTGCCAACTGAATACGCAAACGTGGGCCGGGAGATCAACGTCGACGTGCGAGGCCGACTCGTACGTGCGCAATTAGTGAAGACGCCGTTTTATAAACGAGCGAAGTAGACAAAAATAATTTGGAGGAACCATGGCGAACGTTCCAGAAGACTTGCACTACAGCAAAGACCATGAGTGGGTCAGGGTCGACGGCGATCAAGCCATCATCGGCATCACTGACTATGCCCAAAACTCACTGGGCGACGTAGTGTACGTTGAGTTGCCAAAGTCGGGCGAGGAGTTTGCGGCAAATGAACCATTCGGTTCTGTCGAATCGGTGAAGGCCGTGTCGGAAGTGTTCACTCCCATTGCCGGCTCGATCGTGTCGATCAACGAGTCGCTCGCAGACGAACCAGAAAAGGTCAACACCGATCCGTACGGCGAAGGCTGGATGATCCGCTTGAAGATGGCGAATCCCAACGACGTCCACAGTCTTTTGACCGCCGCCGAGTACGAAGATTTTACGAAAGCTGAGAGCGAATAACTTTGCGCTACATTCCTAACTCGCCGGAAGAGCGCACGGAGATGCTCGAGGCAATCGGACTCAAGTCCGCTGAGCAACTGTTTGACTCAATCCCACAAGAGTTACGATTACAGCGGCCGCTAAACACTCCCGCTGCTCTTTCGGAAATAGAGCTACTCGATAAGTTCGATCGTTTGGGCCGGCGGAACGCGGCCGCGCAACGCATCAGTTTTCTCGGCGCGGGCGCGTATTCACATTACATTCCGACCATCGTCGATCACATCATCTCGCGTTCCGAGTTCTTCACTGCTTACACTCCATACCAACCGGAAATCTCGCAGGGCACGCTGCAAACCATCTTCGAGTTTCAAACACTGGTTTGCCAGTTGACCGGAATGGAAGTGGCGAACGCGTCGATGTACGACGGTTCGACCGCGCTTGCCGAAGCAGTGTTGATGGCCGAACGCGTCACGCGGCGCTCGAAAGTGATCTCCTCCGCGGCGGTCCATCCGCAATATCTCGAGGTCGTGAAAACTTACGTTCAGCACGCAGGCATCGACCTCGAACTCGCGGGCTTCGACGAGAAGACCGGTCAATCCGCAGCAGCGCTGGCAAATGCAATCGACGACAAAACCGCGGCGCTCGTGGTCCAGTCGCCAAACTTCTTTGGTTGTGTCGAAGATCTGAAAGCACTAGCCGATGCAGCTCACGCGAAAGGCGCCCTTCTCGTCGTCGCGATCACGGAAGCGATGTCTTTGGGACTGTTGAAATCGCCGGGCGCGTGCGGCGCGGACATCGTAGTCGCGGAAGGACAGTCGTTTGGTGTGCCGCTTTCGTTTGGTGGTCCATACGTTGGCCTGTTTGCGACGCGCGACAAGTATGCGCGCCAGATTCCCGGACGCCTCGTTGGCGAGGCTTACGACAAGAAAGGGCGTCGTGGTTTCGTGCTGACACTGGCCACGCGCGAACAGCACATCCGCCGCGAAAAGGCCACGTCGAACATCTGCACCAACGAAGGTTTGATCGCGCTCGCCGCAACCGTCTACATGGAAGCGATGGGCAAACGCGGCATTCAGGAAGCAGCGCATCAATGTTTGCAAAAGACCGCGTACACGGCGAAGCGCATCGCGGCGGTGAAAGGGTTTTCACTTCCCTTCACCGGTCCGGTTTTCAACGAGTTCGTGGTGCGAGGACCGCTGAAGTCCATCGAACTCCTTTCGCGATTGGCCAAAGAGAAAGCGATCGAAGGCGGGATCGCATTGTCGCGTTTCATGCCGGATCGCACTAATGATTTTCTGGTTTGTGTTACTGAGACAAACACCCGCGAGCAGATCGATTCGCTCGTCTCGGCTTTAAGCGAACTATGACCAGCGGTATCACAAAAGTCACTACTCACATCAGTCCCAACGAACAACTGATCTTCGAGCGTTCACAGGCCGGGCGCATCGGTTATCGCCTGCCCGCGCTCGACGTGGAAGAATCGCCCGTCGACACGCTCATTCCGAAAGAGTTTCAACGCGACGACGATCTCGAAGGCATGCCGGAAGTCAGCGAAGTCGACGTGGTGCGTCACTTCATTCGCATGTCGACCTGGAACTACTCGATCGACATCGGCATGTATCCGCTCGGCTCGTGCACGATGAAGTACAACTCGCGCCTCAACGAGCGCGTCGCGCGCATCGCGGGATTCGCCAACCTGCATCCGCTCGCCGCCGAAGAAGACATCCAGGGCGCGCTCCAGGTCATTTACGAACTTCAGGAATGTCTCGCGGAGATCACGGGCT
>DATEHX010000105.1:0-2551 GCA_035279345.1 Pyrinomonadaceae bacterium
TTCTTCGATCTCGGGATGGACTCGCTGATGATCGCGGAGCTGAACAAGAATCTGCAAACCGCGATCGAAAGACAGTTTCCTTTGAGCATGATGTTTGAACACGCGAACATCGAAGCGCTGACTCGTTACCTGTTCGAACAAGTTCTGGGCTTGAAGCTGAACGGCGACGCGCCTGCGCCTGCGCTTCGTGGCGACGAGGCATTGGACCAAAGGGCGGACCACGGGTTGGACGCGGCGCTCGAACAACTCGAACAACTGTCGGACGAAGAAGCGCTGGCCTTACTGTCGGAAAAATTTCCGCTGGAACAGTGACATGAGTTGGCCTGAAAAAATTGTTTTATTCACACCGGGCTTTAGTCCGGTGTTAGATGGAGACACACCTTGATTGTTTTGCACCGGGCTGAAGCCCGGTGTGAATGAAAGACCTTTGAGGCAATGCAAGTGACATGAGCAACACATCAGACCGCGTCTCTCAGCTTTCGCCGGTCAAGCGCGCACTGCTCGCCGTCGAGCAGATGCAGTCGCGTCTCGACGCCGCGGAACGCGCGCGGACGGAGCCGATCGCCGTCATCGGCATGGCGTGCCGGTTCCCCGGCGGCGCAAACAGTCCGGCCGCCTTCCGCCGTTTGCTGCGCGACGGTGTTGACGCCATCACGGAAATCCCCGCCGATCGTTGGGACGTCGAGAAGTACTTCGATCGCGACCCCGCGTCGTCCGGCAAGATGTACACACGTTGGGGCGGCTTCATCGACGACGTAGACAAGTTCGACGCCGGCTTCTTCGGAATCTCACCGCGCGAAGCGTTGAGCATCGATCCGCAGCAGCGGCTGTTGCTGGAAGTCTCGTGGGAAGCACTCGAGTACGCGGGCCAGAGTCAGGAGGTTGTGTCGCGGAGCAAGACCGGCGTTTTCGTTGGGCTGACGAACGCGGAATACTTCCAATACATCAAGCAGGGAGGCTTCGAGGCGATCGACGCCTACTACGGCACGGGCGCCGTGTTGAGTTCCGCGGCGGGCCGTATCTCTTACGCGTTCGGTCTGCAAGGACCGAGCATGACGGTGGACACGGCCTGTTCGTCATCGCTGGTGACGACCCACCTCGCTTGTCAAAGTTTGCGTGGCCGCGAGTGTGACATGGCGCTCGCGGGCGGCGCGAATCTGATTCTTCTGCCCGACGTCAACATCTACATGAGCAGGGCGCGGACGATGGCCCATGACGGCCGTTGCAAAACCTTCGACGCGTCAGCCGACGGTTATGTACGCGGCGAAGGTTGCGGCATCGTCGTGCTCAAAAGACTCTCCGATGCGATCGCCGACGGCGATAACATCCTCGCGTTGATTCGCGGCTCCGCGGTCAGGCATGACGGTCGCAGCGGCGGCTACACAGTTCCCAACGCGGCCGTGCAGCAGGAGTTGATCCGCGAGGCGTTGACGAACGCCGGCGTCGAGCCGTCTGAGATTAGCTACGTCGAAGCTCACGGCACCGGGACACCTTTGGGCGACCCGATCGAAATGCGTGCGCTCGGAGCGGTGTTGAAAAACGAAGCAGCGCGAGTCGCGGTCAGCTCAGTCAAGACCAACATCGGACACCTCGAATCGGCGGCTGGTGTGGCAGGTCTCATGAAGACGGTGCTTGCGTTGCAGCACGGCGAGCTTTTTCCACACCTTCATCTCAAGGAAGTTAATCCACAGATCCAGCTTGAGGATTTGGGTTTTAAGATTCCGACCGGAGTTACACCATGGTCGCGCGATCCGGAGCGGAAGCGTTTCGCAGGCGTCAGTTCCTTTGGACTCACCGGCACGATTGCGCACGTAGTTCTGGAGGAGCCGCCGATCAACGACGTCGACGTCCGTACGCAGGATTCAAGCACCGAGATTGGACCACAGCTACTCACACTCTCGGCTCGCGATCCGCAAGCCCTCGAGGATCTCGCTGGGCTTTACAGCGCTTATCTCAACGGCGAAGGCTTGAAAGAGTCTTTGATCGACATCTGCTACACGGCCGCGGCCCGGCGCACGCATCACGAGTACCGGCTGGCGCTGACGGGCCGCTCACACGCGGACCTGGTCCAACGTCTTGAAGAGCGTCAGAGCGACGAGATGTTCGGCGAGGCGTCGCGCAGGCCCGCGATTCAGTCACCCAAGCTTGTCTTCGTCTTTCCCGGCCAGGGATCGCAGTGGGTGGGGATGGGCCAACAACTGCTGCGAACGGAACCGGCCTTCCGCGCGAGCATGGAGCGTTGTGACGCGCTGATACGCGAGCACAACGGTTGGTCCTTGCTTGAAGAACTCAAGGCCGGGCCTGAGCGCTCGAGACTCGAAGAGATCGACGTGGTCCAACCGGCGCTGTTCGCCGTGCAGGTCTCACTGGCTACGCTCTGGCGTTCGTGGGGCATCGAACCGGCGGCCGTTATCGGGCAAAGCATGGGCGAGATCGCCGCGGCACACGTCGCGGGTGCTTTGAGCCTTGAAGACGCCGTGTTGATTATCTGCCGCCGCAGTCGCTTGCTGAAAAGTCGCAGCGGGATGGGTGCCATGGCCGCCGTGGAACT
>DATEHX010000106.1:0-7608 GCA_035279345.1 Pyrinomonadaceae bacterium
GCGATTTCGGAGCCACTGCTCTTTTCTATGGACGTGCTCTCGAAAGAGTTCAAGCCGGGAATGGCCGGCATGACCAACGAGATCAGCGAACTACTCACAACGAAAAACAAACTCGAACGTCATCTTTTCTCGGCACTTACAATCGGCCTCACTAAACGTCAAATAGATGGCAAGGAAGTGTTCACGTTTGGCGTCGGCATGCGACGCAGCGCAAGCGTGTGGTTGACTTCACAGGAAGCATTACAAGCCGACGTCGAATTCTTTGTTCCTTTTTACGTGTTGCCGAGTTCTAGTCACCCTACAGACGCGACATTCGCAAACGCGCGATCGATGTCCGCCGGAATCGTGGTTCGCAAGTCAAACGACGCGCCGATCGGACGCGACGAAAACAACAAAGAGATGATCGCGATGCGGTTCAATTTCCGCATCCCTTTCACTACAAGCTGGCGCTCGCCAGAAAAGACCAAGCCGGAAGATTTCATCACCACTTTCGGCACGCCCGAGATCCAGATACAGAAAAAGATCAAGGACGGTCCGACGATCGGTAATTGGGAGAAGTTTGGCGGCTGGAAAGACTTCCTCAAAGACTACGTCGATAAACCGGGAGTCAGCGATCTGCTCAACTCGCCGATTGGCCCGCTATTGATTGCGCCAGTCTCGGACCCAAGCGGCATCGGCGACATCATTCTCAAGCAAAAGAAGCGAGACGAGATCAAATCCGATCTTCAGGAATCAAAACGCGACTTTGACGACCAGCTTAAGCTGCTCCAGAACATCAAAGACTGGAAGCCACCAAAGAAAGACGCAGTTGGACCACACTCAACTCAACGCAAACTCGGCAGCTTGCTCGAATCGCTCGGCTTTATTTCCGGCAAACAAGGCAGCGGTGGCGAGTTTGAATATTCGTTCAAGCTTGCCGCGGGCGTGAGTGTGTTTACCGTACTCAATCGACTGCTCGACGAGCTCGACGGTTTCCCGCTTTGGATCAAAGGTCTGAAACCAAAAACCGATCGCGAACCGCGCATCGCACTCTCGCTCGCATCTCAGGCCAACCTTGTCGATCCAAACAAAACCTACTTCGGTATCGCTGGTCTCGCTTACAACATCCCGCTCACTCCCGTTCCCGAAAAGGGCGAGAAGAAGAAGGAAACCAAAGACGAAGACATCAAAACTCCGTCGATCACGCTGAGCGACGACAATTTCACCGAAGACAAGAGCATTCTCATCCACGAGGAACTGGAACAGGAAGAAAAAGAAAGCGGTGGCGACGAAGACACCCATCCAGCACCGCCGCCCGAGGAAAAGAAGCCGAGCACTGTCGAAGTGCTACTCCATCTCGGCAAATGGATGAGCGGCGAAACGATCGACGATAATTGGTTTCAACGACTACTACCGCCGGTTGATTCACCAACAAAACGCCGAGTGCCGCTGCCCGGCATTCGTGTTCTTCCATTCAAGCGACTGCCGGTTGAGAAAAGGCCAAACGAAGCGAAACTCGACTGGACACTGCTCATCGATCTGATAAGCCTCGGTATCGACATCCAGAGCACGTCCAAAGATGGACTCGCATTTGTAAAAGGACTCGCCGGTCACTTCGGTCTCGGCGCGGTTGAAATACGTCTCGCACTGAAGTTCTCACTCGAAGACATTCGCGACGAAAAGAGTTTCTTCGATCGCGTCGCGATCGGCGTTGGCTTCAAGCTCAAGGATCTGCGTCTCTCCTTTGGCGCACCTGAGGAAGAAAAGAAAGAGTCGGGAAACGAGATTCTCGATGGCCTCCAGAAGCTGCTCGCGGACGATTGGACCGTCGTTCCGACGCCTGAAAAGAAGCCCGACCCGAAGATGAAGACCCGGCTCAGCGCCAAAAAGAAAGACAAGTTTTCGATCTCTGTCGGTTATCTCACCCCACTCAAACAAGGTTCCCACGGCACACTCGACATCCAGCTCTACGACGAAAAAGGCAATCGCGGCAAGATGGCCCTGATTCCGATCGATCGTTTGTGGGAACCGATCTACTTGCGCCAGATCGGTATCGGACTCAAAGGCGTCGAGAATCTCGAGTTGAGCAATGGCTTGCCGGATAAAGCGCAACTGACCGTTTCGCTGACCGGTGGTATTCGCTTGCCCGTGTTTGAAATGGGTTTCATCGGCGCGAAGCTCAGTTTTCCGCTGAACAACCCGCTCGCGTTTCAATTCGCGCTCGACGGCCTCGACGTGTCGATGAAGATCGGTTCGGTCGTCATCTCCGGCAGTTTTTTCAAATCGGGAATCGAGTACGCCGGAAGCCTCACAATCGACTTGCCAAAGGTCTCGTTCTCCGCGATGGGTTTCTTCGGCTCGCTGCGCGTGTTCGACATGTCATGGACCACCGAGATTCGCGTCGAGCTGAATAAAGGCAATGTCCACCAGAAACTGCTCACCGAACTAACAAAGAATAAGATCACGCCGATCGCGTTTCAGCCGGTCAAACGCGGTCATGCGCCGGGCGAGTGGGAGCTCCACACCACTGACGACACGCGTTACACCATCACCGATGATGAAGACAAACTGAATCTACTTCGTCCCGACAAGACTTTCTTCGTCTTCGCGATGCTCAACGCTTCGGGCGGAACCGGGATCACCGTAGGACCGATTCAATTCACCGGCATCGCACTCGGTTACGGCTACAACCGCCGTCTGAAAGTGCCGACCATCGAAAACGTCGCCGAGTTTCCGCTCGTGCAAATGGTGATGGGCGAAGGCGGGTTTCAGGAAAAAGAAACCGAACTGATCAGTCAAACCGGCAAGCCGCTGGAGGATCCCGTTGGGACGTTCGCGAAGATGAAGGATCACATCGTCCCCGAACGAGGACAGCAGTTCGCGTGTGGCGGCGTGCGCTTCACGATCGGTGGCGTTGTCGACTGTTTCGCGTTGATCGTCGTGCAGTGGGGCGGCGGTGAGTTTGAGATCACGCTGCTGGGTCTGGCTCGTTTTCGGCACACACGCGATGCGAGCGCGAAGCCGATCTGCTACGTCGAGATGCAAATCTTGATGTCGATCAAACCGAGCGAGGGAACGTTCAAGCTGCAAGCACTGCTGACGAACAACTCGTGGATCCTCCACACGGATTGCAAACTCACGGGCGGTTTCGCTTTGTTTGTGTGGTTTAGCGGCCAGCACAAAGGCGACATGGTCCTCACCCTCGGCGGTTACCATCCGAATTTCCGCCGGCCGGAGCATTATCCCGTTGTGCCGCGGCTCGGCTTGAACTGGCCGGTCAATAACAATCTTTCGATCAAAGGCGGCGTGTATCTCGCGATCACGCCGTCGTGTCTCATGCTCGGTGGAAAGCTGGAGGCGACGTTTAACTCCGGCCGCATCTCCGCGTGGTTCACCGTGTATCTCGACGTTGTAGTTAGCTGGCAACCGTTCTATTTCGAAGCCGAGCTCGGGATCTCGTTGCGAGTCGAAGCCGCGTTCACTGTAACGTCGCTCAAGGTCACGATCGGCGCATCGATCAAGATGTGGGGACCGCCCGTTGGCGGCGTCGCGCACATCGATTTGGTTGTCGTCTCTTTTGACATCGACTTTGGCGTTCCAAAGCCGAAAGAACCGGAGCTGATCAAAACGTGGCAGGAGTTTTGTCACAACTTCCTGAATATGAGCGGCGGCGACAGGAAAGCGGTCAGTGCTCCGGTCAAAGCGTTTCCGGTCGTTCAACCAACCTTAGCAGCGGGACGAAACAACTTGAATGCGCTGCCGAACGCGCGGCGAGAAGATCCGAAGCCGAAACCGGAAGATGCGGTGTGGAAGGTGCGTGCGGATCAGTTGGAACTCGCGGCCGCGGCCGTGGTCCCGGTTTCGACTTTGAACGTCGGACGAGTGAAGAGCAACAGTTTGTCCGACGGTATTCAGAACCCGAGTTTCAGTGGGCAGTCGATGATGGTCACGAAGCCTGTCGTGCTTGATGCCAGCGGGATACCGGCGAAGAAGTCTGTCAATGTGGTCGGCGCTCACCCGATGGGCAAGAAGCTCTCGTCCGTGCTCAATGCAACGGTGGTCTGTGACGACACTTCAGCCGCTCAACCTAATCTTTCGGGTTGGACCATCGAAGAGGAGACGGGGTCGTTACCTGACGCCATTTGGAATCCTGAGAAACCGACGCTGACCGCGTCCGAACCGAGCGCAAAACTGATCGACGGTTGCATCACGGGAATCAAGCGGCTCAAACCGCCGGCAGGGAAACTCGGCAAACGCGCGGCGCCGCCGAAGATCGAGTGGCATCCACTTCAAGCAGGCACCGTCGTCAAATCAGCAACAACGCAGGAGTCTCCTGCTTCCACTCGTTCGCGCAATATCCAACCCACGTTGGCCCAGAAGCAAGAGGAACAAAAGAAGATCGCCGCCGCGTTGCAAACGGCGGGCTTCACTCTGTCGTGGCAAGCCGCGCAGAGAGTTTCCTTCCGCGAGTTGCAAGCCGATCCACTCGCGGGCGCAGTTGCGGCGTAGTCATAGCCACAAAAAAGCACAAAAGAAAATGTCGACTCCACCACAGATGATCTTCTTCGACAACTACGAGGCGCCGCTGACGGCCGGTTCGTATCGCTTCGTTCTCCAACAGACCGTGAATCTCGAAGGCGACGAGGCGCGCCATTATTACCAGGACCAGCGCTTCGAGATTCTCGCGCCGCGTTATTCGATCGACGGCGACGAGATTCAGGCGTACTTCCCGCCAAACGGCGGCGTCGCCGATTACACAAACGTGTTGCCGCATCTCGTGTTGCTCACACGCAATCTGCCGTGGGAGAGAATACTCTCCCCGCAACGCGAACCGTGGCTCGCGTTGCTGGTGCTCTCGGATCAGGATCTCGTTGACGGCAAAGTCGCACTGAAAAACGGTACCGTCGGCGACCTCGAGCCGCCTCATCCCGATGATCTTCCGGTCAACGACGATTTGCCGTGGCCGTGGATTCGGTCGGATGACATCGACGCCGTGTTGCTGCCGAGATTCAAGCGCACTGAAGACGCCAACACACCCGTGCGCTTGCTCGATCTCGATCTCAAACTCTTTCGCAAACTCTGCCCCACGCGAAAAGAACTTCCACTGCTCGCGCACATTCGCCATGTCGACACCGCGGACAAAGTTCCGTTGGAGATGGTTGCTGACGGAGAGTTTTCGGTGTTGGTTGCGAATCGCTTCCCTGCGCGCGGAACGAACACTGTCTACCTGATCTCGCTCGAAGGTTGGAATGAATTCTTCGACGCAGATCCGAATCAAGCCCCGCCTGCTTCGCGAGTGCGGCTCATCACGCTCGGCAGTTGGACGTTTGTAAACGATCCGACGGGACACGACACGTTCGGCGGGTTGATGACGCAACTAAAAAAGAACGCCGCGGTGTTTGGCGTCACACTGCCCGCAACCACAGGCCACACTCACGTCGACAACGCACTGAAGCGTGGCTACGTGCCGCTTGATTACAAACCGCTAAACAGCACGCCAGGCATCGCCTGGTATCGTGGTCCACTCTCGCCGTTTCCCCGACAACGCATAAACCGCCCGGCTTTTGAACGCGCCGATGCCGCCCTGATCTTCGACGACAAGAACGGAATGTTGGACGTGTCGTACGCGTCCGGTTGGGAACTCGGCCGGTTGCTGGCGCTGTCGTCGCCGGCGTTTGCTAAGGGTCTGCACCTGTTTGTCGAACGCAGTCAAAACGCCAGCGAGTTCACGAAAGAGATCGAGAAGTTTCTCGAACAGCATCGGAGCTCGTTCAAAGATCCGAGTTCAGTCGCGCCGGCGCCGCCGAACGAACGCGTCAAGATCGCGGACGATCTCGTCGAGTGGATCGCGCGGCTCGTGTTGTTGTATCCGGTGCCGTTTCACTATCTCGTGCCGCATCAATCACTGTTGCCGCAGGAATCACTGCGCTTCTTTAATCTCGACGACAATTGGATAAACGCGATGCTCGACGGCGCACTCAGCATCGCGGTGCGCACCGCTGAACTGCGCACGTCGTCGCGCGCTGATTTGCAGTCCGTGTTGTCGAAGATCGTCTACCAGTATCGCTTGCGGCTTCTGGGCAAGTCGCCGGAGTGGAACCCGTCGGAGCGTTATATGGACGCGCCGAAAACAGGGTTCTTGTTGCGTTCGAGCATCGTGAGTGGTTGGCCCGGTGTTGAAGTCACGGCCGTGACCAACGCTCCGGCAGATCCGAACCTGCCTAAAATTCTGCGTCTCGATCAGATTGCGGAAGGCGTGTTGTTTTGTCTCGCGCGTGGTTCGCTGGAGACGGTGACGTTCCGCGAACCGCGCGAAGGAATCACGTTTGGCGTCAGTAGCGACGGCAAGGCGAGATCGAAGTCAGGCAAGGTTCTCGAGGTGAAGAAAGATTTGCTCAGAACTGGTCCACCCGGAGTGGTTGACGTCGTTAAGCTTCAGAGTCAGTTGGAGTGCAACGGTTCGGCCGAGATCGCGACGCTGATGATTCGCAAACCCGAACAGCAAGACATCAACTGGAAATAAAATCTTTGACAGGTTTGCAGAATGAACAAGATGGGCGATTTCCGAAGCATCTTGTTGATTTTGTAAATCCTGTCCATTAACCAGGAAACTTCTATGGATTCACAGCATCTGCTTGTGCCGATCAAGGTGCAGGCGCTGGTAATTGACGACATCGTAATTCAGAGAAAGGGCGTCGTCGAGATTGCAACGAATCGGTTCGCCGCGAACGATGGCCGCTGGTCGCCGCAGTTGTTTGATTATCAGGTGTTGCCGGCGTCGTTGATAATGCCTGGTCCAAAGCCCTTTTACGGAGCCGGCCGCACCTATCAGGGCAATCCCGCGGACCAACTCGTGCTCGACGCGGCTTCGGATGCGTTGCCGGAAGAGAAAGACCGCGGCGTCTATTTACACTGGGTGTTGCCGTCGGGATTGCGACACGCGTACACGCCGGGCTTGCTGGATTTTCCGGCGTTGCCCGATCACTGGTTGATCGTGCGATTCGCGCGTCGTGGTGGTGTGACTCTGAAAACGAATGCGTGGTTTGTCGATGGCGGCACGTTGGCGACTGAAGCTGGTCCAGCGAATCTGCTTTTTCCCGGCAGTGATAAATACACGGCGAGAGCGGTCGGCAAAGTCGTTCCACTCGAACAATTCGCGCCGGCTAATTTCGCCGGCGATCGCACGACGATCACAGCGATCGGAAACACATCCACCGGCTCGCCTACATTCACCGCTTTCATCGCCGAGAATCGCAACGTCTTCTCATGGCACGACAAACTCGAAGACCTGCGCCAGGGAACCGTGCCTGAAGATACTGCGCTCAGTTACATGTTGGCCGGTTGGTATCGAGATCAGGCAAACGAAGCGCTCGCGTCGTCTTCGGTTAAAGTCAAAGAACAGCGCGATTCAAGTGACAAGTTGCTTGGCTTGCTGATCGATCCGCCCGGCTGGTTCGTCGAAACCACCTCGCCGATTCCCAATCTGCTAAACCGGCGTTCGGTTTTTCACGGCATGGTCGCGCACATCAACTATTGGAGCGCCAACACGTACAAAGGTCAGATACTCGGTTATCCCGGTGCGCCGCGCGTTGCTGGTCTCGGCAAAGCAACACCAGCGTTTCAAGTCGG
>DATEHX010000107.1:0-14619 GCA_035279345.1 Pyrinomonadaceae bacterium
GAAGCGATGCGACTGAAGGGCGCGCCGATCGAAACGATCAAACTCGACGTGGAAATCGATGCCACCGATCAATTGGAAAAGGGCGATGGCATCGCAACCACGCTGGGAATCTACCCGCAATTGTCAGCGCTGGAAATGTTGCTATATCCAAAGAGTGCGCTGGTCATCGCAAACACGGCGCTGATGGCGCTCGGCACGCTTGAAGTCCTGCCGCCCGTTGGACCATTCACGCTGCTCGTCTGGGGATTGAAACGTGTTTTGCCGGTACGACTCACCGATCTCACGATTACTGAAGACGCGTACGACGTCGGACTCAATCCCATTCGAGCCAAAGCGTCGCTGGGACTACGAGTACTAAGTTACAACGACCTATCGCTCAATAGTCCCCGTGACTTCATCTTTCTTACTCATCAGATCGTTAAAGAAACCATGGCTACTATCGGCAGCGTCAGCAACATCGGTGCAGTTGCCGGCGGAGGGGTCAAGATCTTCTGAGAGACAACTGTCATGTTCGATTTCACCAGTCGTTACTATTCCATCGAGACCGTGACCTACACCGGGTCCGACGGACGAACACATTCATACAAGCGGCGCCGGTTCGTGCCCCAGGGCGACGACCTGCCTGTGATAGCGGAAGCTACAGTTACGCAGAGCGACCGCCTGGACATTATTACCGCACGGACACTCGGCGACCCGCTGCAATTCTGGCGCGTTGGCGACGCCAACAACGCCCTCAATCCATTTGATCTAACCAAGGAAGCTGGCCGCCGGTTAAAGATACCGATGCCGGGAGCCTAGAACTCTCCAATGATCTTAGGTGCTCACCTAACGCTATTGATTGGTCCAACCGTCCCCGTGCCGGCGCCTTCTGCGCTGACCGAAGCGTTGGATAGTGTTCAGGTCACGCACAACGACACCGCGCGTTCGGGATTTCAGTTGACGTTCAAAGTCGGACGCTCCGGCCCATCCGATCTGGTGGACTATCCGTTGCTCCGTAACCCGCTGCTGCGTCCCTTTAACCGTGTAATCCTGGTTGTGCAGCTCAACACCACAGCGCGCGTTTTAATGGACGGCTTCATCACGCGGCAACAACTCTCGCCCGGCTCCGATCCAGGCACAGGAACGCTGGTCCTGACCGGCGAAGACGTCAGCATCATGATGGATCTGAAGGAGAAGAAGGTTGAGCATCCGGCACAGTCCGAATCCGTCATTGCCACTGTGACGTTGTTGAAATATATGCAGTATTTCTTGTTGCCACCGGTCGTGGTTCCTCCCGTCACGCTCGATGAGCCTTCGCCGACCGCGCGAGTTCCGGGGCAACAAGGCACCGACCTGAAGTACCTACAGACGCTAGCCAGGCGTTTTGGATATGTCTTCTACGTTTCGCCGGGCCCGCTTCCAGGGCAGAACAAGGCTTACTGGGGACCACCTTTGCGTGAAGGAACTCCGCAGCCCGCGCTCTCTGTCAACATGGGTCCACAAAGCAACGTCAACTCGATTAGTTTCAGTTACGATGGGCTCGCCCCAACCACAGTTATGGATGTGGTCCAGGATAGTGACCTGAATTCTTCTGTTCCGGTTATCGCCCTGACGAACACTCGTGTTCCGCCGCTAGTCAGCATGGCCTCACCACAATTCAATCTGCCTAACGTGCGCCAAAGTCTGTTGCGAGACACGAGCAATCTGACGATGGCGCGAGCCTTTGCGCGAGCGCAGGCGCAAGTTGATGAGTCGGTCGACAAAGTCGTGACTGCGTCCGGTGAACTCGATGCCCTGCGATACGGAAACTTTCTGGAGGCGCGCGGCCTGGTCGGTCTGCGTGGAGCCGGCTTCACAAATGACGGTTTTTATTACGTGCAGAGTGTTACTCATTCGATCAAAAAAGGGGAGTACAAACAGAGATTCACGCTGACACGCGAAGGCGTGGGTGCGCTGACTCCGATGGTGAGGCCATGAGTCAATTCTTCGGCAAATATCGAGGCACGGTGTCGAACAATATCGACCCTGATTCGTCGGGACGAATGCAAGTAAGTGTGCCTGCCGTTTTTGGTGAAGGACGGTTAGCGTGGGCCATGCCCAGTGTTCCTTATGCGGGCATGCAAAACTGTTTTTATGCAATCCCGCCAATAAACGCGAAGGTGTGGGTGGAGTTTGAAGGTGGGAATCCAGACTTCCCGATCTGGACCGGATGTTTCTGGGGCAAGGGCGAAGTTCCGTCAACCGCCACGTCAACGCCGGCCACGATCCCGCACATCGCGATGCAAACGTCCGGTTCCACCACGTTTCTGCTTAGCGATAACCCAACCGAAGGAATCACCCTAAAGCTCATCAGCGGCGCCAAGATCGTTATCAACCAAACCGGGATCAAGATTGAAAACGGTATGGGGGCGAGCATTGAGTTGCAAGGACCAAAAGTCAAAATTAATGGCACAGCTTTAGAAATCACTTGATAAGCGAGGAGAGTTCATGCCGGGATTTCTGCTGCATTTAGGAGCTACGGTCAACTGTTCGCACGCGCCGGGAAGGGCGACGCCGACGGTCACCAGTGCGCGAGTCACTGTGAGTGGCCAGGCGATCGTTACCTTGCCCGCGCCGTGGACAGTTGCCGGTTGCTCGATGCCACCGCCAACGGCCGGTAATGGACCATGCGCTACCGCCACATTCACAAGCGCCGCTACGCGCATCACTTCTGACGGGCAACCGGTGCTGTTGCAGGATAGCCAGGCCACCTGCGTCCCAACCGGTACACCGTTGATGATTTTGCAGACACAAACACGCGTCACTGGAACATAAGGATCGTGAACATAGATTTTCCGTTTCACTTTAATAGCAGCGGCCGCACCGCTTCGGCCGGTAAGGACGACCACGTCCGCGACATGATCGAGCAACTGCTCTTCACCAATCGCGGCGAAAGAGTCAATCGTCCGGACTTCGGCAGCGGTTTGATCCAGTTGATCTTCGCGCCCAACAGTCCGGAGCTGGCGAGCGCACTGCAATTCACTGTTCAGGCAGCGCTCCAGCAGTCGCTGGGAGATGTGATCGAGGTCCTCGATCTTGAAGTCGTCGCCGAAGATTCCTCACTGCGCATCGTCATTCAATATGTGGTGCGTGGCACTAATGAAAAACAGACCGCGGTCTTCACACAGGCAGTGTCAGCATGACGAATTCTTCCGAAATCTGTCAGGACCAAAAAGACCGGCGGCAACGCATCCGGGACGTCGCACAACGCGCTGAGAGCAATGAGCCAAATGGGATCGACTATGTTGAAGTCGACGAGAACCAGCGAGTAATCACAGTCTTTTTTCTCAACAAGGCGCCCCTCGATATTCAACCTGCAAACGTGCGCATCACCGGTGGCGTGCGCGTTCGCGACATCAATGTTGACGACATTCGTTTATGCAGGACGGACGATCCGGATCGCGACGATTGCATGCGAGTCTTTGTCGATAAGTTTGGCGACTTCTCGCCCTACACGTTGAAACTCGTCGACGCACCCGGCGGCCGTTCCGGTGTATCACCGTTGAGCGGTTTCGATCCACGTTATGCGCAGATCGAGTTTTCGTTTAAGGCAAACTGTCCGAGCGATCTCGATTGTCTGCCGGCGGACGAGTGTTACAACGCGCCCGGTCCGGAGCCCGAGATCAGCTATCTTGCTAAAGACTACAGTAGTTTCCGACAACTGATCTTCGATCGCCTGGCCCTCACGATGCCGGATTGGGACGAGACGCACGTGCCCGATCTCGGCGTCGCGATCGTCGAGTTGTTGGCGTACGTCGGAGACTATCTAAGCTACTATCAGGACGCCGTCGCCACCGAAGCCTATCTCGATACGGCGCGAGAGCGCATCTCAGTGCGCCGTCATGCATTGCTGGTTGATTACCGCATGCACGAAGGCTGCAACGCTCGAACGTGGGTCTGCGTTGAAACCAGTGAAGACACTGTGCTCGAGAAGCCGAGCGACATCTACTTTATTACCGGAGCAAACAGCTCGAAAAGCTTTGGGTCGATGCTCCAGCAGCGCGATTTACAGTCGACGCCACGCGACGAATACGAAGTCTTCGAGCCGCTGCTGCCTCGCGGATTCACGAGTGAGATCCGGCTTCACGCTGCGCACAACTCGATCGAGTTTTACACCTGGAGAGATCAAGAGTGCTGTCTGCCTCGGGGCGCCACTTCCGCAACGCTGAAAGATTCGTGGAAGACCAACGATCAACTTCCTTCCGAAGACGAAACTGAAGAGGTTGATGAAGAAAGCTACGAAAGCTATAGCGCAAAGAAAGAGCAGCGTTATGAGCCACCCCAACCGGCTCGCGAACGTTCTCTAAAACTAAAAGTCGGCGATGTGTTGATCTTTGAAGAAGTGCTCGGGCCGAAAACGGGCGTTGCGGCGGACGCCGATCGATCGCACCGGCACGCCGTCTGTTTGACGAGAGTCGAACCAGGCCTCGACGAACTCTACGATCAACCGGTCGTCAATATCGAATGGTCTCGTGAAGATGCGCTGCCGTTTACTGTTTGCATCTCGTCGATTGGTCCAGCGCCTGAATGTTTGCCATTGACGCCGGTCAGCGTGGCGCGTGGCAACGTCATCCTCGTGGACCATGGTTCGCGGCAGCAGTCTGAAAATTTCGTTGTCCCTGAACCGCAGGAAGTTTCCGCCGGTTGTCACGGTGCGTTTGAACCGCGTGAAACCATCCTGAAATCCCGAAAGTTTCCGGCGCCGTTGAAGTTTCATCCCGTAACTCACTGCGTTCCGTATCCACTCGCAACAGATGTTGCTCGCACGCAGGCGCAATTTCTCAGCGGCTTTAGCAAACGAGTCCGGGTTCACTTCGAACAGGTGTGGAAGCAGGTTGCCGGAGGTGAATCGCTCACCGCAACGCAACTCGCCGAACTGGAAACAGTTTTTGGCCGTCCCCTCCTGATCAAGCTCGGACTGATAAAAGCGGGAAACAAGCAAAAGGCGGATACGGATCCAAAAGTTCAAGCTGAAGCACTCGGCAAACTTCTCGGACGCTTGAATGAGTTTCTCGCAAAGAAGATCAAGCGTCTGACAGTGCTGCGTAACCGCGTGCTGAGTGGTTACGTGTTGACCAAAGACGAAGAGAATGAGATCCGGGAAATGTTTGGTGAGGACCTGTCGGGTGACTTAGGGTTCTTAAACCGTCAAATACTTGGCCCAGCCAGCGGCGTCTTGCGCCAACAGCCGCACGAAGCTTTGCCTTGCATCGACGTTTTTCAAACAGATGTCGATCCGTTGGCTGATGAACTCGGAGACGCGATCGATCCTGAGCGCGATCCACGTCTTCAATGGTCATCGCAATATGATTTGTTGGAGAGCGATGGTCTCGATCGTCACTTCGTTGCGGAGTTTGATAACGACGGCCAGGCGCACCTGCGTTTCGGCAACGGAGAGTTGGGCCGTGCGCCTGAACCCGGTTCAAAACTCGAAGCGATTTATCGCGTTGGCAACGGAAGCAAAGGTAACGTCGGCGCCGAGAGTATCGCTTACATAGTTTTTCGCGAGCTGACTTCAATCAATGCCACGCTTCAGGTGCGTAATCCGTTACCGGCGCAGGGCGGTATCGAACCCGAACCGATCGCGGAAGTGAAGATGTTCGCGCCGCGCGACTTCCGCAAGCAATTGCAGCGGGCCATCACTCCTGACGACTACGCGCGTTTAGCGGAGCAGACGGGCGCGGACAAGATTCAGCGCGCCGCCGGGAATCTGCGCTGGGCGGGAAGTTGGTATGAGATGCGAACCGCGATCGATCCATCCGGAGTCGCGCAGACTGGGCCGCAATTGCACGAGGATCTGCTCTTGTCGCTCTATCGCTATCGCCGCATGGGCCACGATCTGGCGATCGAAAACGCTCACTACGTTCCGCTGAACATCGTGCTGCAAGTTTGTGTGTTGCCGTCGTATTTGCGCGGTCACGTCAAAGCGGCGCTCGCCGACGTTTTTAGCAATCGAATACTCGCCAATGGTCAGCGAGGTTTTTTCCACGCGGACAATTTAACTTTCGGGCAGGGAGTTTATTTGAGCAACCTCGTGGCCGCGGCGCAGGCAGTCGAAGGTGTGGAAAGTGTAAGGGTGACTCGCTTGCAACGTTTATTTGAAGGTCCGAAGGGTGAACTCGAAAGTGGAGTGCTGCCGCTTGGTCCACTCGAAGTAGCTCGCGTCGACAATGATCCTAACTTCCCGGAGCACGGCATGTTTGTGTTGGAAGTGGGAGGTGGCCGATGAAACAAATCTGCGGTTGTTGTGAAGGCATCGAGCAAGTGACTCCGGTTTCGTCCGGCAACAGACCCGGCTTGAGTTCGCTCGCCTATCGCGTTGGTACTCACGCCACGTTTCTCGAGTCGATGCTGGCTCGAGTTTCACTTCATTCTTTTGAGACCACGCCGAACGATCCTTACCCGGTAACCAATCCGAGTCCACTCAGATCGTTGTTGACTCGTGAGTCTGACGATCCGGCCGTCGCTTTTCTGGACGCATGGGCCACGGTGGCGGACGTTCTAACGTTTTATCAGGAACGCATAGCGAATGAAGGCTTCCTGCGCACTGCTATCGAGCGGCGTTCAATACTCGAGCTGGCGTGGTTGATCGGCTATCAACTGCGCCCCGGTGTCGCCTCCAGTACATACCTCGCCTACACGATGGAAAAGGAGAGCGAAGTGTTAATCCCCGCGGGAACTCTCGCGCAAAGTGTGCCTGGTCCAGGAGAGTTGCCGCAGCCATTCGAAACCGCGGAGAATCTTCACGCGCGAGACGATTGGAACCTGCTGCAAGTTCGTCTGACGCGTCCGCAAGTGCTCACCGAGCAACTTGTCTCAACCGGAAAACCGATCTACTTCAAAGGTACGGCGACCAACTTGAAGGTCGGCGATCCGTTGCTAATGGTTTTTCCGAATCCTGGTCCAAAGCTCTTTCGCGTCATCAGGGTCGAGACCGACGCCGACGCCGGACATACTAAGGTAATCGTTCAGGATTGGAACCCTCCTCCCGAGAGACTGGCTGCAATATCACCGCCGCCGGCGGCAGTCACTTTACGAAGCGTCATTGCGCGTCACCGCGACGCGCAAACAAACTTCGGCATCAACGTGAATGCGCGGATGGCGATGCGAGTGCTGGACCAACTGGATAAACTAAACACTCAAGCTGCCAACCAGCGAGATCTGCCCATTAACAAAGACTTGCGAGACCCTGATAGGGAAGCGCTAAAAACGACTCTAACGGACGCACTGCCGGCACTTCGTGAAGAACACCGCCAGGCAAGAGACGCCAACTTTACAAAGTTGGAACCGTGGATCGCCAGCCTTATCGCTGCGCTCGAAGACATCCTGCAAAATCTGAAATCCATGGATGGTCTAACGCCCGCGCAATCCTCGCTCGTACAAGTCGGCAGCCTGCTGAAGATTCTGGAGCTTCCTCCATCGAAGCATCCGCGCAGCGCGCAACAATTGGGTCAAAGTATCAGAGGTGTGTTGTCGACGGAATCGGACGCGCTGCCAAAAATCCTTACGACTTTGCGTCCGAGTCTGGCAGGCATGTTCTACCGGGCCTGGAAAAATCTTAACGTCACGCCGCCGCCGGCGACGCAGGCTTTTGCGTTGCGCACACGCGCTTCAGTTTACGGTCATAACGCTCCACTCAAAACGATACTGGATGACGATGGCCGCATTACGGGCTTCGAAGAATGGACCATCTCGGAAGAGAACGGTGAAAGTGCGACGGAAGAGTTCAGCCTTAATCTCATTTTCTCGATCACCACTCCAAGTTTGACTGTTGAAGCAACCATGACGGCGGGAGGAGTTGCGATCACGTCGGTCCCCCAGACTATAAATCTCGCCGCCCCGCCATCAACAGCTCTCAATATTTTGACCGTCACTGGCCCTATTGTAGAGACCGTCGAGCTGACAGTGTCGGATGTTGTCACTGATAATCAGAGCGCGCGGTTTACGTTTAGGTTTACCCATCGACGATTTGACGTGATGATCGATTGGAAGAAAGGTGGTCACCTCATCATCGTTGACAGCAAAGGTGACAACCTCGTAACCGTCACGCATGACGTCGGTCCCTTGTTCCAAACCGTTAACTCAGCCGCAACAAGTGACAGAGGCGGCGTCATAACGGTGCTTGGTAAGATCAAGGCACCAGCGGCGGCCGGCAAATCCACCGAGCTCCCTGACGTAGTAAGTCTGGAACTTCCCAACACCAGAATCCTGCCGCAGAGTTGGGTCGCGCTGGAGAAGCCGCGCGATCCTTCGGCAACCTCAGCGTCGGCTCCCTTGATCTCCAAAGTTTTAAGCGTGCGAGACGCATCGCGCGCGGATTACGGAATCAGCGGAAAGGGAAGCCGGCTCGAACTCAGTCAACCCTGGATAAAACCCACCGATGGTTTCGAGGTTATTCGCGGCACGACTGTTTTCGCGGAAAGCGAGTTGCTCGAACTCGCTGAGGAACCGATCGATCCCGTAACAGAAGCCGTCCTCGACACAAGGATCGAACTCGCAAATCTCGTAAACGGTCTCGAGCCCGGCCGTTGGTTGATCATCACCGGCGAGCGTGCGGACGTCGCGCCTAAAGTTGTGCCGGGTAGAAGAAGAATTAAACCCATTGAACCCATTGACGACGTGAGGGAAACGGTTCCCCTGGCAACGGCGATACTGCCGTCTGAGAACGATGGTTCGCAGGAGCCGCTTGTACCAGGTGTGAAAGCGTCTGAGTTGGTGATGCTGGCGGGCGTCGAGCAGAGTTTCGACCCGGCTCTGCCAGGCGATCGTACACACACAACTCTGCTGCTGAGCGAACCACTCGCATATCGCTACAAACGAGACACCGTCAAGATCTACGGCAACGTTGCGCGGGCGACGAATGGTGAGACACGAAACGAAGTCCTTGGCAGCGGCAACGCGAGTCAGGGGCTGCAATCGTTTGAGTTGCGCCAGTTGCCGTTGACTTACCTTTCCATGCCCACTCCAAGAGGAGCCGAAAGCACTCTGGAGGTTCGAGTCAATGACGTGCTTTGGCACGAAGTTGAAAGTCTCGCCGACCTTGGTCCGAGAGATCGTAATTACGTTACGCGAACCGATGACGAGAGTAGGACCACGATTATCTTCGGCAACGGCGAGCACGGCGCGCGACTGCCGACGGGTTCGGAAAACATCAAAACCGTTTATCGGACCGGTATCGGACTTCCCGGCAACGTCAAAGCGGGACAGATCACGTTGCCCATCACTAAACCACTGGGCGTAAAGGAAGTCGTCAATCCGCTGCCCGCGACCGGCGGAGCCGATCGTGAAAACCGCGATGAAGGACGTCGCAATGCGCCGCTTGCCGTGATGTCGCTCGACCGCATCGTTTCCACGCGTGACTACGAGGATTTCGCGCGCACCTTCGCGGGCGTCGCGAAGGCCAGTGCCACGCGACTTTCGGATGGCTTGCGGCAAGTTGTTCATCTAACTATCGCCGGTGAAGACGACGCGCCGATCTCAGTTAACTCTGATCTGTACAGAAACCTGCGCGCGGCGCTGACCCGGTATGGCGATCCTTTTCAACCAATACAGATCGCCACACGGTTCCTGAAGTTGATCGTCGTCAGCGCCAACGTACGCATTCATCCCGATTACCTTTGGGACGCAGTCGAGCCGAAGATTCGCGCGGCAATGCTCGAACGTTTCAGCTTCGAACAGCGCCAACTCGGACAGGACGTTGTTCTCAGCGAGATGGTCCAAACAATTCAAAGCGTCGAAGGCGTTGTGTTTGTCGACGTCGATACTTTCGACAATGTGCAGGAAGACATCAGCACCGAAGAGCTTGTGCGGCTCTCGACGAAACTGGAACTCTCCCCGCGCATTCGCGCCTACCTGGCCCAGGTGGATCGAACTGCACTCGATCCCGCGGTGCGTATAAGGCCGGCCCAGCTTGTTTTGCTCAGTCCAGTTGTGAAGGAGACGTTGATTCTCAAGGAGTTGAAGAGATGAACGAAGGAATGAACCTCGATCGTCTGTACGATCTCCTGCCGGTTATCTATCGACAGCGCGATACGGAAGTGGGCCAGCCGTTGCGCGCGCTGCTTCAGGTTATCTCCGAGCAAGTGAATATCGTGGAAGCCGATATCGCGCAGTTGTATGAGAACTGGTTTATCGAAACGTGTGAAGACTGGGTGGTGCCATACATCGCGGATCTCATCGGCTATCGCGTGGTCCATGAAGCGGGCGAGCCGGGCAGGCCGACTACGGACGCCGCTCGCCAGCGCAATAAAATCCTTATTCCGCGCCGCGAAGTGGCGAACACCATTCGCTATCGCCGCCGCAAGGGGACTGTCGCGCTGCTCGAGTTGCTGGCCCAGGATGTTGCCGGTTGGCCGGCCCGCGCGGTCGAGTTCTATCAGAATCTGCTGTGCGGACAACACGTCAATCACTTACGGCCTCAGCACGGACGCATCATCGACGTGCGCCACGGCGACGCCGCGGATCTTCTCGCAGGGCCGTTCGACCAGCTTGCTCACACGGTTGACGTGCGTCGAGTTAATTCGCGGTATGCGACCGGCCGTTACGGCATAACAAACGCGGGTTTATTTGTGTGGAGACTGAAGCCTTATTCGATAACGCGCGCTCCGGCTTTCTGTCTCGATCGAGCACGCCAGCAATACACGTTCAGCATGCTCGGCAACAATGCGCCGTTGTTTACCAAACCCGTTGACGAACCCGATCCGACGCACACCGCCGATGAAATGAACGTTCCGGCGCCGATTCGCCGCCGCGCACTCGAAGAGCGCACTGCTGATTACTACGGAGAAGGAAAGAGTTTTTGTATCTGGCGCGAGGGCAGTGACAAGCCGATCTCGCCGCAAAGAATTGTCGTCGCTGATCTGAGTCGTTGGACCTATCGTCCGCAGGGAGATCAGGTCGTGGTGGATCCGAAGTTGGGCCGCATTGCGTTTGCCAAGCGCTCCGATCCGAATGCTGGCGTTTGGGTCAGTTATCATTATGGATTTAGTGCCGACTTAGGCGGTGGCGAGTATGAGCGAAAGCTACGAACTCCACGCAACGCTGAGATCCGTTCTAAAGATTCAGAGCTTTCACGCCCTGATGGAGCGTACGTTTACCTCGTAAGTCAGCAACACTCGCAGCAACCCTATTTTGAAAATCTCACCAGCGCGTTGCAAAAGTGGGCGAGCGATGATCCTGACAACGCGATCATTCAGATCGAGGATAGCGCCGTTTACGTCGAACAACTCGCGGTGCGTTTCTCGCGAAACAACCAGCGACTGGAAATCCGTGCGGCTAACGGCCGGCGTCCCGCCATTCGTTTGCTCGATTGGTACACACACCGGCCTGACTCTCTCGGCATTGTGGGCCCTTCATCTGAGGAACAAACAGAGCACGCAGCGTCTTCCCATGCACCGCGTCTCATTCTCGACGGACTGCTGATCACCGGCAGAGGTGTTGAGATCAGCGGCCACCTGTCGCAAATCCTGATTCGGCATTGCACGCTAGTACCCGGTTGGTCGCTTGATAACAAGTGCAATCCGGAAAATGAATCAGAGCCGAGTCTGTTGTTGACGAATACTCGGACGGTGCTCGCAATCGAACACAGCATCGTTGGCAGTATCGTCATAAACCAAAACGAAGTAACCACTGAACCGATCACAATCAGAATCAGCGACAGCATCCTCGACGCTGTGCGCGGTGACTTAAACGCGCTCTCCGGTCCTGACAATACCTTTGCCCACGCGGAGCTGTTGATACAGCGCAGCACTGTCTTCGGCCTCGTACGCACGCATGCTATCAAACTGGCCGAGAACGCCATCTTCAACGATCGAGTCACCGTCGTTCGTAGTCAACACGGTTGTATGCGGTTCTGTTATGTAGCACCGGGCTCGCGCACGCCGCGTCGTTATCACTGTCAGCCGGACGGCGCGGAAGCAGCCGCGATTGAACGTTTGCGACAGATCGCGCGGCGTGCAAATGCGCCTGCGCCTAGCAAAGCGGAAATCGAGGCGGCGCAGCGTTCTGCGCGTTCGCGCGTGCGCCCTCAATTTAACAGCGTGCGTTACGGCACGCCGGCGTATTGTCAGTTGGCCTTCACGTGCGCTCAGGAGATCAAGCGCGGCGCCGATGACGAATCAGAAATGGGCGTGTTTCACGACCTCTACCAAACCCAGCGCGAAGCTAACTTGCGCGCTCGCCTCGATGAATACACGCCCGCGGGGATCGATTCCGGAATTATCTTTGTCACCTAAGGAGAGTCTATGAACGGCGATTTCTCACGCACCACTTTCAGGCCCGAGATGCATTATTCGGGCGTCCTCATGCAACAAGGCCGCGTGCTGCTCGACTCTGACTGGAACGAACAGGTCGCAATCTTTAATTACTATTTCCAAACGCTCGCGCGTGACCTGATCGGCCCATACGGTGGTCCAAGGCTGAACGCCGGTTTCAAAGTGCTCAAGCAAGGTGACAAGGGGATTCCTGAAGGCACAGACCTGACGCACAACTTCTGGATTGGACCAGGTCATTACTACGTGGATGGCCTTCTTTGTCAAAACGACAGTTTCAAACTCTACGCGCCTCCCGATGCGGGTGCGGGGACTAGCCAGTCAGACTGGATACCTGAAAGGTGGGACGGCGATGGACGATACCTGGTCTACCTGGACGTTTGGCAGCGCCACGTGACGGCGCTTGAAGATCAGGCAATCCGGGAGGTTGCGTTGGGACCGCAAGGACCGGACACCACCACACGCGTGAAGACTGTTTGGCAAGTCAAGACGATAAAGTTGTCCGACGATTTCGATGATCTGACTTGTGCAAACACCTCCACACTGCCCGGCAGCACTGATATCCACAAGGCTTGGGCCAACCTGCTCAAGGATTTGCAACCGGAAGATCGTGGCCGCCTGCGCGCTAAAGCAGACGAACCTGACGATATCAATGCCACCAATCCGTGCATCATTTCACCCGATGCACGTTTTCGTGGCAGCGAGAATCAACTCTACCGGGTAGAGATTCATGAAGGAGGTTCGGCTGGAAACGCCACGTTCAAGTGGTCGCGCGAAAATGGCTCGATCGCTCTGCCGATTCAATCTGTCTCCGGAAACAAGGTGACTCTCGATCACATGGGCCGTGACGAACGCTCGGGTATTCAGGTGGGTGATTGGGTAGAGATCGAGGGAGCTAATCATGCGAGTCGTGAGCGTCGCAGTGCGTCTCCGTTGTTAAGGGTCGAAGAAGTTAACTACGTTGATAGGTTTGTTCTACTAAGCAAGGCTCCGGAGACTGGCGATCCCGGCCGCGTTCTGCGCCGATGGGACCAAAAACCCGGAGACCCGCTCATCGGTGGGTTGGAACTGCGCGATGGAGCCGCTCTCATCAAGGAAGCTTCGCCGACAAGTGACAACTGGTTGATGTTGGAGGATGGCGTGCAGGTCCAGTTTCAGCAAAGTACGCCGGGTAATGTTTATCGCAGTGGTGACTATTGGATAATTCCGGCGCGCACTGCGACTGGCGACGTTGACTGGCCCGGCCCGTTGAACGCGCCGACCGCGCTCGGGCCACACGGCACCGAACATCATTTCGCGCCGCTGGCTCGCATCAGAGTGCAAAATAACAATGTCACCGAAGTGCTTGCCGATCTTCGCCGGATGTTCGGCCCGCTCGCTGACTGTGAAAGACTTGGCGGCGGCGGCGGCGAGTAGATTGTGCTTGGCAAGGCATCGGTTACAATCCCACCGATGCCGACTTACCTTGATCTTGCTACGTGGCCGCGACGCGAACTTTTCGAGTTCTATCGCGACTTCGATAAGCCATTTTTCAATATCTGCACTCGCCTCGATGTGACGGAGTTACTGAAGGAACTACCGAATCATCCGGGCGTCAGTGTTGCTCTCACTTATCATTACTTCGCTCTGAAAGCCGCTAACGAAATCGAACCGTTCCGCTACCGGTTACGTAAAGGCCAGGTGTTGGTGCATGACGTCATCAATGGTGGCACGACGCTCATGTTGCCAAACGAGACCTTTACGCTCGTCTATTTCGACTACTTCGAAACGTTCGGGGAGTTCATTGGACCAGCGCAACGCGCCATCGAAGAGAAGAAGATCGAAGGCAGTTTTCAGCCGCGTCAAGATGACGATGCGCGCATTCATTGCACGACGATCCCGTGGATCTCGTTCACCAGCTTTTCCCACGCACGCAACTGGCGCCGCGAGGATTCCGTGCCGAAGATTTCCTTCGGCAAGTTTCTCCGCGAAAACGATCGCACGCTGATGCCGTTTTCAGTTGAAGTGCATCACGCGCTTGTCGACGGCCTGCACGTCGGGCGTTACGTGACGCGCATGGAAGAGATGCTTGCGCGGCCGGAAATCTATCTGAGCAAGTCGCATTGATGCGTAAAGCGATCGTACTCTTAATACTCCTGCTGCTCGTCGCCGGTGTTTCGGTCACGTTTTTTCTTGTTCGCAAAGCCCGGAAACCGTTGCCGACGTCCGTCGGCTGGCGCGCTCACGTCACAACGTTTGCGGGTGACGGTTCGCCGTTGTTTCGCGAGAGCCAACAACCAACACAAGCCGGGTTTTCCGATCCGTTCGGAATCGCGATCGCCGAAGACGGAAC
>DATEHX010000108.1:0-2566 GCA_035279345.1 Pyrinomonadaceae bacterium
GTCGGTATCGGCGCGCTGATCGGCACGGTCTCCGGAACGTTCTCCATCGTCATCTTAATCAGATCGTCGACCACGGCTTTCAAATCATTCGTCTCGCGATAGACCTGAAGCTGCCGATCCGCTGACGTGCCGCGCTCGAGAATCGTGTGCACGTGCTCGATCTCTTTTCGCGAACCGAGGTCATCAATCACATCATCGACAAACTCCAGTAACTCCAACACCAGATCGCGCACCGGCACTTCGGTCTCCTTGCCGAAGTCGATCATTTTGCCGTCCAGCCCATAACGAACCGCGCGCCACTTATTCTCCTGAACCAACATGCGGCGATAGAGCCGGAAACCGAGATTTTTGTCGATCAACTTGTTGAGCTTCGCGACTATCGCCTGGAACAACGCCGCGATCGCAATCGTGTCGTCTACGCGCGTGGGAATGTCGCAGATACGAAACTCCAATGTCGGGAAGTACGGATGTGGGCGGATGTCCCACCAGATCTTCTTACCGTCGTTGATACAACCGGTCTTCACGAGCAGGTTAACGTAGCGTTGGAAATTGCTGTAAGAATCGAAGTGATCGGGAATGTCAGTGCGTGGGAACTGTTTGAAGACTTCCGTGCGATAGGATTTGAGACCCGTGTTGTGGCCCATCCAGAACGGCGACGACGTCGAGAGCGCGAGTATGTGCGGCAGAAAATAACGCGCGGCGTTCATGATGTGAATCCCACGCTCGCGATCGGCCATGCCGACGTGAACGTGAAGGCCGAAGATCAAAAGCGAGCGGGCGACGGTTTGTAGTTCCTGGACCAGCAGCTCGTAACGTTCGTCGTCGAATATTTCCTGGTCCTGCCAACGCGAGATCGGATGCGTTGAGGCTGCGGCGATCACCAGTCCATTCTTCTTCGCGAGTCCGGCGATGATGCTGCGCAGACGCGTGATGTCCGCGCGCGCTTCCTGAATGTTGCGACAAATACCGGTCCCAACCTCAATCATCGATTGAATCATTTCCGGCTTGATCTGCTCTCCGAGCAGCATCTTGCCTTCTTCGAGGATCTCTGCGACGTGCGAGCGCAGTTCGCGCGTTTGCGGATCGACGATCTGAAATTCCTCTTCGATACCTAGCGTAAATTGATCGAACATAGGGGCTGCCTCAAGTTCAAGTGTTCAAGTGTTTGGCGATCGTGCGCCAGTCCGGCTTTATCTTGCCCAGCATTTCGTGACGAAAGTGTTTCAGAGCGCTGCCCGGTGAGTGAACCGGACTGTAAAGATCGAAGTGCACGTACCAGCGGCGTGGTTCACCTTCCTGAAAAAGAAAATGCAGGATTGCCGTGCCGCGATCTTTCTCGTAAAAACCGCCATGCGTGTCGTTGTGATTGGCAAAGCGTCGCGTGAAGTCGCGTCGGCGCGACAAAGTCGACTCGATCATCGGCCACGCTTCAAACTCCAACCCAACACCGCCTTCACCGTAAACGTTAGTCACACGCTTGACCAGATTCCATAAACCCTTCGCGTATAACCGATCGACTAACAACACGAGCGCTTGTTTCTTGTCGAGCGGCCAGGAATCAAAGGCCGTCGCATCGCTCGTCGCATTCCAAAGACCTGCAAGTTTTCCCGCCAACAACTCTCGCGTAGCGTACGGCAGTGTGTTCCACGTCAGCACTGCATCCGCGTCACCCATTCGTCGAAACTTCGCGCTCGAGCACCGCACGGCCTTCGTCAGTAACGTCACGAAAGCGCAAGCCGACGCCGCGGCCGGGTTCGCTGTAAATCACTTCCGCGCGGCACACGACCTCAGCGTCCGGACGGAAAGGAATTCTCACCAGAAGTATCGCGCCTTGCGGAATCACTGTCTGCGTATTCAGGTACAATCCGCCGGGACTAATGTCCTTTGTGCTCGCCACGCCAGTGACGTCGTGGCCGTCGAAAAACACGTCAACGATCAGACGGGTACGATCGTGAGCGCGGCGCTCATCCTGTGTTTCGAAACCCTCGTCGCGATCGTCGGCCACGGAATGCTCCTCAGTGCGTGTCTAAAGTCCGGCTCAAAGCCACAAAGAAGCACAAAAGTGGACGCCGAATCTTTTGGGTTTTGTGCCTCTTTGTGGCATGGATTGTACCCTTTTTCTTCATTTTTGGCTGACGATGTAGGTCGGCACCATGCCGCCACCGGAGCTCACGTTTGCCAGCTCGGTGTAGGACAGGCGAGTGAATGCCGAACCGACTTTGCCATTAAACAGGAGTGGGTCGAGATCTACCAGTTGTTCCGCGAACTCAACGCGGCCGTCTTCAGTTAACGCGGGAAAGGTCTCGCGAGCAGTGGGTACGCGTTCCTGAACGAGGTAATCGCCGTTTGCGAGCGCTTGTTCAATGGCCGCGTCCCATTCGGACTGGTCGACGTTCCAACCGATCGTGATGCCGTGACCACCGTAGTCGTCATTCGGTTTGAGTACGAGCCGGTGGTTGTTGTGACGGATGAACTTGAGCAGATCAATCTGCTCGGCTTCATAATCTGACTGTTCGTCTCTGACGATGCGCGTCCAGGGAACGTGCGCACGGATCGCAGCGAGTTC
>DATEHX010000109.1:0-20238 GCA_035279345.1 Pyrinomonadaceae bacterium
GAACCATCGCGGCGCAACTTGCTCGCTCATCACGCGCAGGCGGCCTTCCGGAAAACTCGGATCCAGTGGCACAAACACCGCGCCGGCTTTCAGCACACCCAGAATGCCGGTGATGACGTGGATCGGATCGCCAGACAACAGACCAACCATGGTGCCTTTGCCGACGCCGTCTTCAAGCAGGAAATTCGCCAGCCGGTTAGACTCCGCCTCGAGACTCGCGTAGGTCACACGCCGCCCGCTCCGCTCGATCGCCGTCCGCGGTCCAAACTCCGCCGCCACGCGGCTAAACATCTCTTGTACGCTCTCGTAGCTCATGGCTTAAAAGTCGAGTTTCCAGCCACAAAGAAGCACAAAAGACCCAAATGCATTAGCGTGCTTCTTGTGCTTTTTTTGTGGCACTAATTGCCAGTCATTGCCAACAAGATCTTGCGCGGACCTGAAAAAGGCATTCGCCCGTGACAAACCAGCACGTTGTCCAGCATCACCACATCGCCCTGCTGCCACGGATTCACGGTTGCTTGTTTGAACATCGTGTCGCGAATGTGCTGCAACTTCTCGATTTCGATCTGCGTGTTGTCGCCGAAGAGAGATGTTTGTGGCAGCTCATCCTGTTTGTCGCGGAACGACTCGAGCAGCGACTCGTAAATGTCAGTCGGATAATCGGAAGGATGAAATTGCGGCGCCTGGTTGAACCAAACTTCCTCGCCGGTTTGCGGATGTGTGATCACACTGTCAAACGTGTTCTCCAGTCTCAAACCGCCGTCAGCTTTCCATTCATAATCGATCGACATGTCGTGGCAGTAACTTTCCACGACTGACTTGTCAGTCGTTTGAAAAGCCGCTTGCCATGAGAGTCCGAAGCCGTTGCCGCCGTGCAGATTGCGGAGATACTTGATCCGTTTGTTTCTGAATTCGTCGACTATGCGCGGATCGAGTTTTTGCAAAATCTTCCGGTTGTCGGCGAGTGGAGTTTCACCACCCTTGCCGGGCTCGACAACGCAGCAAAAGTAGAGACGTGAGGGAAACTTGTGTGAGTAGGCATACTCACTATGCATCGAGAGTTGATACTCGGCCGGATACTCGGTTGAAGTGTAAATGCCCGAGGTGATCTTGGTCCGTGGTCCATTGTCGTCGAGACAATCCAGTAATCGGGGGACGATCGATCGAGTAAGACGCGCGAACGAAGCCGGAGTGTTGACTTCGAAACCGCGAAACAGGACCGCGCCGTGCTCGATGAGTTTTTGTTCGACAAACTCGAGATTTTCCTGGTACCAGGTGGTGAGTAAGCCTGACTCAGGGCGCCCGTTGCCGGACTCGTATTCGATCACAAACGGAACGCTGTGTTCCGGATCCAATTGGCCCGTCTTAATCATGACTTTCTTTTGTTTTCTGTTAGTAGACAGGATTTACAAATCCTGTCAAAAGACTTTTTAGAATTCGAGGTTTGCTACAGCGGCGGTACTGGCCAGTGCGATACTCGCGAGGTTCTTTTCGGGATCGGCGGTCATCAGTTTGAGCAGAGCGACGTAATCTTCAAGCATCTGCGCGGTGGTTTGGGCGGTGAAGATCGCATCGTCGTATTCGATCTTGACGGTGATTCCTTCTTCGAGTTCGGCGAGACTGAGCGAGAGTTCGAACCTCGCGACTTCCTTGCCCTCGCTGTACCAACTCGTTTCCAGCCCGTTCATGCTCAGTTGTTCCTGGTGCTCGGTGTCGAGTTGGAACCAAACGTCAAACAACCGGTCGCGCTCCTCGCCACGCTTTGAAAAGTCTTCGCGAATCAGTTCCGGCGAAACTTGATACGTGTAAGCGTCGAGACAGACTTGTCGCACCTGCCGCAGCACGTCTTTAAAGGTCTGCGCGCCCATCAGGTTCACGCGCAACACAATCGTGTTAGCCAAAATCCCAATCACGTTCTCTGCTTCAACTCGCTCGCGGTTTGCATAGACTGAACCGACGACGACGTCTTCATCGTCCGTGTATTGATTGAGCAGCAAGACATACGCGGCGAGCATCGTGATAAAGAGCGTGAGTCCTTCTCGCCGGGTTAGTTCTCGTAGCTCCGTGCTCAACTCTTTCGTTAACTGAATCTGTTGGAACGTGCCGCCAAACTTTTGCACCTTCGGACGCCTGCGCGCCAGCGGCAGATTGATGCGTTCCGGCGCGTCTGCCAACTGCGTCCGCCAATAAGCGAGTCGCTTCTCGAGCTCGTCTCCCTGAAGCCACTGCCGTTGCCACGCGGCGTAATCCACGTATTGCACGCTCACTTCCGGCAAAGAAGAAGGACGTCCCTGAATGAACGTCGAATAAATCTGACTCATCTCGGCGATCAGCACTTCAAACGATTGTCCGTCGCCAATGATGTGGTGCATCGTGCAGATCACGATGTGGTCGCGATCGTTCATCCGCTGCAGCGTCGGCCGGACCAGTGGTCCTTTTGCAAGGTCAAACACGCGCACCGTTTCTTCGCGCGCGATTCGCGCGGCTTCCGGTTCGCGTTCTTCCTCGGGCAGTTTGCTCAGATCCGCGATTGGAAGTTTGAAACCACCCGGCGACTGGATCACCTGCACCGGTTGTCCTTTCGATTCCGGGAAAACCGTACGCAGACCTTCGTGACGCCGAATGATTTCGCTGAATGTATGCTCCAGCGCTTCGAAGTTCAGAGCTCCGTTGAATCGCACGCCGAGTGCGATATTGAAGGCGCTCATCCCACTTGAAAGCTGTTCGAAGAACCACATCCGCTGTTGGGAAAACGAGAGCGGCATTTCCGCTTCGCGTTCCACTTTAGCGATCGTGGTTTGTTCGCTTTGCTGACCATAACTGATGTGGTCCTGGACCAGTTGTGAAAACTCACCGAGGGTCGGCGACTCGAAAACGCTTCTAACCGGAAGTTCGATCTTCAAATAATCTCTCACCCGAGCCAGCACTTGTGTGACGAGCAGTGAGTGACCGCCGAGGTTGAAGAAGTTGCCGTTGCGCCCAATCTCCGGCAACCGCAACACTTCACTCCAGATGCCCGCGACAATCTCCTCGATGGGCGTAAGCTTGCCGCCTTGCATTTCTTCCGCGGCCTTCAGTGATTCGAGCGCCGGTAGTGCTTTGCGATCGATCTTACCGTTGAGCGTGCGCGGTAGTTGGTCCAGTTCGACGAAAGCCGAGGGCAGCATCGTCGGCGGCAGGCGTTCGCCGAGATATTGTCGCAACGCTGCGCTACCCGTCCCATTTTTCATCGTAACGTACACGACCAGAAACCTGTTTCCGTCAGCGTCATCGCGGTCGATTACGGCCACGTCGGCGACTGCCTCATGAGCGCGCAGCAGGTTTTCGATCTCGCCGAGTTCGATTCTTACACCGCGGATTTGAACTTGCTGATCGCGACGGCCGAGGTGTTCGAGATCGCCGCCTTTGAGTATGCGGCCGAAGTCGCCCGTCTTGTGGACCAGATCGTTCGGATCGCCCGTCAACGGATTCGGCACGAAGACCTGGCGCGTGAGTTCCGGTTCGCCGTAATAACCGTGCGAGCGAAACTGGGTTCTGATGTGGATCTCGCCAACCGCGCCGAGGCCACAAAGTTCTCCTCGCGAATCGATCACCATTGTCGGCTCGCCGTCGATCAACTTGCCGACCGGAATCGACGGGCGTTCCACGTCTTCGGGTTTAATTTCGTAAGCGAACTTCGAAAGCGTTGTTTCCGTGGTGCCGTAGATGTTAAAGAGCCTGACTCGATCGCCGAACACATCCATCCAGCGCTTCACGTCCGCGGGATACAGGGGCTCGCCCGTCATCACCACGGACTTCATCGCTTCGAAGTAACGGCTGTTCAAATTCTCATTCAACAACGCGCGAAACAGCGACGGCACGCAATGCAGGACTTCGACCTGCTCGACGTCAAGCCAGTCCGCGAGAGCCCACGCGTCCAGAATGATGTCGCGGTTTTCCGGTGCGCAGACTGTTCCGCCGGAACACAGCGGCACAAACACGTCTTTCAAAAACCCATCAAACGCCGGCGAAGCTAACTGGCTCACGCGCGTTCCCGGACCCGCTTTCACCGCGTCGATCTCCCAACGCATGAACTGGTCGATCCCTTTCAAGCGGCCCAGGATCGCTTTGGGTTTTCCGGTCGAGCCGGAAGTGAAATAGATCGAACACGGTGCGTCAGGATCGCTCGGCACGCCGGGATGCTCGACGCGTTCGTAATTCAGATAGTCGCTGTCGTCGAAGCAGATCACCTTCGCTTCGCGATTGGAATTGCCGCGCAGTTGGTCCAACTTCTCGAGGTGTTTCGTTTCGCTCACGTACCATTGCGGTTCGACCTGTTCGCTCATCGTCCGCAAGCGGCCTTCGGGAAACGTCGGATCGAGAGGAACAAACACGGCGCCTGCTTTCAGCACACCGAGAATACCGGTGATGATGCGTTCGGGCTCACCAGTCAGCAGGCCGACTATCGTGCCTTTACCGGCGCCGCCTGCGCGGAGGAAATTCGCGAGCCGGTTAGACTCGGCTTCCAACTTCGCGTAACTGACCTGCCGCCCGCCCCGATCGATCGCTGCCTTTGGCCCAAACACGGCCGCCATGCGGCTGAACATCTCTTGCACGCTCTCGTAACTCATCTGGTTTCCCGTTATGAACGTTTCTGACTCTTGTGCCTTTTTGTGGCTAGACTTCGAGGCTGGCGACGAAGCTCGAACTGAGCTGCTCGATCTCGTCGTTGGTGGTTAACGAGACGGTTGAGATCTCGCCGTTGGGATTGGCGACCATCAAGGTCATCACTTGAACGTAATCGTCCAGCATCTGTCTCGTCGTCTCGGTCGTGAACATGTTCTCGTCGTATTCGATCGCTCCGGACAAAGCGCCGTCGTGTTCCATAAATCCGAGCGCTAACTCAAACCTCGTGACCTCTGTCGCTTCGTGGTACGGAGTAACCGACAAACCACGCATGTCGAACTGTTCCTGCCTCGGCTTCTCGAGTTGAAACCAGGCATCAAACAATCGTTCACGCTCCTCACCGCGCTTCACCATGTCTTCCTTGATCAACTCAGGCGGAACCTGGTAGGTGTAAGC
Source organism: Pyrinomonadaceae bacterium (assembly GCA_035279345.1). Taxonomy (GTDB): domain Bacteria; phylum Acidobacteriota; class Blastocatellia; order Pyrinomonadales; family Pyrinomonadaceae; genus PSRF01. The sequence goes on from DATEHX010000109.1 coordinate 5,062, forward strand.
GTCAAGACAAACTTCCCTCACCCGTTTCATCACGTCTGCAAACGTCTCCGCGCCCGACAGATTTACCCGCAGCACGAGTGTGTTGTTAAGAATCCCGATGAGCTGCTCGAGATCCGCTCTTTCGCGGTTCGCGTAAATCGATCCGACCACAATGTCGTCGTCGCCCGTGTACTGCTTCAGCAACAACACAAACCCTGAGAGCATCGTCATGAACATCGTCATGCCTTCACGGCGGCTGAGGTCGCGCAAAGCCTCAGTCTGCGCGGGCGACAGATGTGTTGCGTGACGAGCACCTTTAAATACTTGCGCTTTGGGACGAGCGCGCCGGTGCGGCAGACTCAGTTTATGTGGTGCGTCCTGCAACTGTTGCCACCAGTAGTCCAGCCGCTTCTCCAACTCTTCTCCCTGGAGCCACTGCCGTTGCCACACCGCGTAATCGACGTACTGAAGACTCAGTTCCGGCAACGGCGAGGGCTGTCCCTCGCAGAACATCGAATAGATCTGACTCATCTCTACGATCACCACTTCGAACGATTGTCCATCTCCAACAATGTGGTGCATCGTGCAGATGATGATGTGCTCGCGTTCGTTGATCTTCAATAACGTCGGTCTCACTAGCGGGCCTTTGCCTAGATCGAACACCCGCAGGATCTCTTCCTGCGCCAGTCGCGCTGCCTGACGTTCGGCGTCCTCCTGCGACAGCAAACTGAGATCAACCAACCGCAGTTCGAATCGTTCCGGCGCTTGAATGATCTGCACCGGCTCCGACTCACCAGCCGCGAAAACCGTTCGCAGTATCTCGTGCCGGCGAATGATCTCACTGAACGTCTGTTCCAACGCTTCGAAGTTCAACGATCCGCTTAACCGCACACCCAACGCGATATTGAAAGCACTGGTGCCGCTCGACAGTTGCTCGAAGAACCACATGCGCTGTTGCGAAAACGACAACGGCAACGCGCCATCGCGAGACACCGGCGTGATCGGTGGCAACGCACTTCGTTCTCCGGCATTGATCTGCCCCTCGATCGATCTCGCAAACTGAGCGAGTGTCGGAGCTTCGAAGAGACTTCGAATCGGCAGTTCCACTCCCAGGTACTCGCGCACACGCGCCAGCACTTGCGTAACCAACAACGAGTGACCGCCAAGATTGAAGAAATTTCCGTTACGCGCGACCGACGGCAGCCGCAACACCTCGCACCAGATGCCCGACACGATCTCCTCGATCGGCGTCAAACTCCCGCTCGTCTCGTCCGGTTCAAGCTGCTGAAGGTCCAGCAGCCGCAACGCCTTGCGATCGACTTTTCCATTGAGCGTGCGGGGCAGTTGATCCAGATCAACAATCGCTGACGGAATCATGGCTTCAGGCAAACGTTCCATCAGATACTGCCGCAACGGCGCCGTGCTCGTGCCGTCGTTCGCAGTAACGAAAGCCACCAGAAACTTGTTTCCTTCGGCATCATCACGATCGACCACTGCCACATCGGCGACAGCCTCGTGACCGCGTAACAAATTTTCAATCTCGCCCAGCTCGACTCTCACACCACGGACCTGCACTTGCTGATCGCGCCGTCCGAGAAATTCGAGGTTTCCGTCTTCCAGCAGCCGCCCGTAGTCACCGGTCTTATAGAGAATGTCGCCGGGGTCGTCGTTGAACGGATTACGGATGAATACTTCGCTCGTCAACTCCGGAGCGCCGTAATAACCGTGCGAGCGATAAGGAGTGCGAATGTGGATCTCTCCGACTGCCTCTCCCTTGCAAAGCTGTCCGCGGGAATTGATGAGCACCACAGCCGAACCTTTGATCGGTTTGCCGATCGGAATTGAAGGCCGTTCCACGTCTTCAAGCTTCACTTCATAAGCGACCTTCAAGACAGTCGTTTCCGTTGGTCCATAAACGTTCAACAGCTTGATTCGATCGCCGAATATGTCCATCCAGCGCTTCACATCCGCGGGATACAAAGCCTCGCCGGCCAAAACCACAGACTTCATCGCCTCGAAGTAGCGGCTTTCAAGATTTTCATTCAGCAAAGCGCGGAAGATTGATGGCACGCAGTGCAACACTTCAACTTGCTCGATGTCTAACCAGTCAGCGAGATGCGTGGCGCTGAGAATGAGACTGCGATTTTCCGGCGCGCATACCGTCCCACCGGAGCACAGCGGCACGAACGCGTCTTTCAGAAATCCATCAAACGCCGGTGAAGCGAGTTGGCTAACGCGTGTGCCTGGCCCGGCGCCAACAGCAGCGATCTCCCAACGCATGTAGTGGTCGATCCCTTTGAGCCTGCCGAGAATCGCCTTTGGTTTTCCGGTCGAACCGGAAGTGAAGTAGATCGAGCAGGGCGCATCCTCGTCACTCGCTATACTCGGATGTTCGGAGCGTTGATAACCCGCGTAATCGCTGTCATCAAAACAAACGGTCTTCTTTGGTCCGCTGTGCAACTGGTCCAACTTGTCGAGGTACTTCGTTTCAGTCACGAAGTACTGCGGCTCGACCTGTTCGCTCATGGCTTGCAGCCGTCCATCGGGAAAGGTCGGATCGAATGGTACGAAAACGGCTCCGGCTTTCAGTACTCCGAGAATCGCGGTGATGATTCGCGCCGGATCGCTGGTCAGCAAACCGACTATCACGCCCTTTCCGGCGCCGTGTTCGAGCAGGTAATTCGCCAGCCTGTTCGACTCCGCTTCGAGCTCCGCATAAGTAGTGCGACGCCCACCGCGTTCGATGGCGGTGCGTGGCCCAAACTCCGCGGCCGCGCGGCTGAACATTTCTTGCACGCTCTCGAAACTCATATCCGTCCGTCAGGATTAGCCACGGCTGTTTCCAACAACCGGAGATAAGTCTTCACCATCTCGGTCATTGTTTCGTCGTCGTATAAATCTGTGTCGTACTCGAGCAGGCCTACGATCTTCTCTTTGACTTCAGAGAGCATTACCGATAACTCGAACTTTGGTTCCTGCTGGTGGACCCGGAACCAATCCCACTCCAGCCCTTTCATTTCGAGTTTCTCTCGTTCTTCACGCTCAAACTGAAACCAAACGTCAAACAGCCTGTCTCTTTCTTCGCCTCGCTTGGCCAGATCTTCACGCAGCAGTTCCGGCGTCAACTGGTTGCTGTAAGCCCCAAGACAAACTTCTCTGACTCGCTGCATCAAGTCGCGAAAACTCTCAGCCCCACCAAGATTCACGCGCAGCACCAACGTATTCGCCAGAATCCCAATCACCTTCTCGGCCTCTGGCCGTTCACGATTCGCGTAAGTTGCGCCGACCACGATGTCTTCATCGCCGCTGAAGCGATTGAGCAACAACACAAACCCGGACAAGAGTGTCATGAGTAACGTCGAGCCTTCGCGGCGGGTCAGTTCTTTGAGACCTTCCGTCAGTTCCGGCGACAGCGTGATCTCTTGCCGTGCGCCCGTGAAACGTTGCACCCGTTTCCGTGTCTGACGTTGCGGCAAACTCATTCGTTGAATACCCGTGAGTTGCTGGCGCCAATAAGCAAGACGTGTTTCGAGTTCTTCACCCTGCAACCAGCCCCGCTGCCAAGCCGCATAATCGACGTACTGCACGGTTAATTCAGGAAGTGGCGATGGTTGTCCGTCGCTCATGGCCGCGAAGATCTGACTCAGCTCCGCAATCAGCACTTCGAACGACTGGCCATCCGCGATGATGTGGTGCATCGTGCAGATGATGATGTGTTCCTGTTCAGTCAGGCACATCAGCGTGGGCCGCACTAACGGTCCTTTTGCGAGATCGAAGCGGCGCAATGTCTCTTCCTGCGCCAGCCGCTCTGCCTGACGTTCGGCCTCTTCTTTTGGCAACCGGCTGAGATCTACGATTGGAAGTTGAAATTCGCCGGGCTCGTGAATGATCTGCAACGGCCGATCGTCGATGGCTGGAAAAACAGTGCGCAGACTTTCGTGACGGCGGATAAGCTCGCTGAAAGTTTGTGCGAGCGCCTCGCGGTTCAACTGTCCTTTTAACCTGACGCCCAACGGAATATGGAAAGAAGCACTGCCGCCGGCGAGGTGTTCGAAGAACCACATCCGCTGTTGTGCGTACGAGAGCGGAAGTTCACCTTCGCGTGAGACTCTCTCGATCGCGGTTAACTCCGGCTGCGATCCTTCGCTGAGGCGCTTATTGATCAGTTCGGCAAACTCAACGACGGTAGGCGCTTCGAAAAGACTGCGGATCGGCAACTCCACCTTCAGAATGTCGCGTACTCGCAGGATAGCGTGCGTCACGAGCAGCGAATGACCGCCCAGTGTGAAGAAGTTGTCGTCGCGGCGGACAGCCGGCAGTTTCAACACTTCAGACCAGATTCCCGCGACAATCTCCTCCACGGGACCACGCGGAGCGGCGTCGCCGATCTCGCGCTCGGCCCGGATAGTTTCCAGCTCAGGTAACGCCTTGCGATCGATCTTCCCATTCAACGTGCGCGGCAAACGCTCCATCTGCACGAACGCCGAAGGCAGCATCTCTTCCGGCAGGTGCTCGAGCAGGTATGCCCTCAAGGATTCCGGACCTACGCCGTTCGTCCCATTACTCATCGCCACGTAGGCGACCAAAATCTTGTTGCCCGCTCCGTCTTCACGATCGATAACCGCGACTTCTCCCACAGCCGTGTTCGCGCGCAACAGGTTCTCAATCTCACCTAACTCGATTCTCACGCCGCGGATCTTCACCTGAGCGTCGCGGCGGCCGAGCACCTCGAAATTACCGTCCGGGAGAAGCCTGCCGAAGTCGCCTGTCTTGTAAACAATGTCGGCAGGATCGCTGTTGAAAGGATTCTGAATAAAGACTTCTTTCGTCAGCTCCGGTTCGCCGTAATAACCATGCGCGCGATATGGCGTCCTTATATAGATCTCGCCAACGTCTCCGACGCTGCATGGTTGACCCTGCTGGTCGATCACCATCATGGCGGCGCCCCTGATCGGCTTGCCGATTGGCACTGACGACTTCGCGGCATCCGCGGCTTCCACGCGATGGCACGCCTTCAGGATGCTGGTTTCGGTTGGACCATAGAAGTTGAGTAACTTGATCCGCTCTCCGAATACTTCCATCCATCGCTTCACGTCCGCCGGATACAAGTGTTCACCCGCCAGAACTACGTACTGCAATGCCTCGAAGTAGCGGTCGTTGAGTCCGTGATTAATAAGCGACCGGAACACCGACGGCACTAAATGCAGCACTTCGATCTGCTCGACGTCGATCCAATCGATCAACCTGCCCGCGTCGAGCAGTATCTCGCGGCTCTCAGGCGCGCAAACTAACCCGCCCGAGCACAAAGGGACAAAGGCGTCCTTCAGAAACCCGTCAAATGAAGGAGAAGCCAATTGACTCACCCGTGTGCCCGGACGGGCGCCTACCGTTTCGATCTCACAGCGGACGAAGTGATCGATTCCATTAAGTCGTCCGAGGATCGCTTTTGGTTTACCGGTCGAACCTGACGTGAAATAGATCGAACAAGCCGCATTCGGATTTGAAGGAATTACTACCGGAGTAAATCCGTTTGTCGCCGGCAAGTTATCGATCAGGATTATTTCCGGCGGAGAATCCAACGTGTTGAGCACTCGCTGCAGGCGTTCCTGGAATCGTGAATGAGTAAGGCACCACTTCGGTGCGGTACGCTCAAACATCACTTCCAATCGTTTTTGAGGAAACGACGGATCCAGTGCACAAAATACGCTGCCGGTTTTTAGTGTTGCCAGTATCGACGAGATGACGCCGATCGGATCGCTGAGAAAGATTCCGACGATTGAATTCTCACCAGCTCCACGTTGCGCCAGCACTTGCGACAGCCGTTGAGCCTCCGTTTGCAGCTCACCATACGTGACCCGCCGCACTCCGTTGTCGATCGCCGGCGAACCGGCAAACTTCGCCGCGGTTTGGTCAAACAGATCCTGGACCGCTGCGTACTGGCTGAGTTGCGTAACCATAAAATGCTGCTCGTTCGTGGACAGGATCACAGAATTAACAAGATTGCCTAAGCAAAGCTCATCCTGTTAGTTCAGGTCAGGCAGGTCGAATAACTCGAGAAACAGACCGAAGGTGAGTACGACAATCAACAGATCGTCGTCGAGTGTGAGATTCAGCCGGAAACCTTTTTGTGAATATTGCTTCTTGAGATATTCGACTGTGTCCGGATTGAAATATCCCTGCCGCTTAATTCGGTCGTAAGAGAGTAGGTCGTAAACCCATTCGATCTGCTGCTGAAGCAGGGCCGGACTGCCCGGAGCCACAAAACCGAATTTCTCGCGATTGACGATCTCGTTCGGAATCAGATCTTCCGCGGCTTTCTTGAGAATGTATTTTTCCGTGAAGCCGTTGAGTTTTAAATCGGGCGGTATTTGCGTGCAGAACGTGACCAGGTCGATGTCCAAAAACGGATAGCGAGCCTCGATGGAGTTGGCCATGGTCATGCGATCGCCGTGATCGGCGATCAAGTGGTGGCCCAGGCGGAGTTTGAAGTCGAGATACGATCGCTTGTGCAGCGGGTGTCGACCGCGCAAACGTTCTTTATTGATGACGGGAAAGTTCGAGCAGTCAAACTCGTTGAGACGATCGCTGATAGCCTCTGCGTAGAGTGCTTGTTTGACTTCTCTAAACGGGTATTCGTCTTTCTCGTAATAAAGATCCTTGTCGCCCCAGAACTTTTCGCGTATCTCGTCACCGAGGATCGTCTCCAGGTCCTGGCTCTTGCCGTTGTTGTTCCGGCCTTTATCAAAACGGTAACCGATATAACCTGCGAATAACTCGTCCGATCCTTCGCCGTTCAGGACGACCGTGACTCCCGTTTGTCTGGTCTCGCGTGAAAGCGCTAATGATGCAGTGTTGTATGTTTCTTTCAGCGGACATTCCGAATGAAAGACCGCCTCTTTTAGCCGCGACGCGATATCGCCATCGTTGAACGGAATCTCGTGATGAATCGAGCCGACGGAATCTGACACCAATCGCTGATACTTCGCCTCACACAATCTCTCATCGCTGAAGCTAATCGAGAACGAATGCCTTTGAACGTCAGGCGAAACACGCCGAATCATCGCGGCGATCAGAGATGAATCGAGGCCGCCACTCAGGAAAAACCCGACCGGCACATCAGCCTGCAAGCGATATCTCACCGATTGTTCGAGCCGATCGCGTAGTGTGTCAGCGTAGTGACTTTCCGGTTGTCCGTCCGTCGCGTCAGCAGCCAGCGGATAGTCGAGATCCCAGTATTCTCTAACTGAAACGTCGCCGTTTCGCACCACGAGAAAATGTCCGCTCGGCAAACTGTAGATATTGCGAAACAGCGTTTGCGGACTAATCGCTCCCGGTAACGAAAGCACCTGGTCCAGGCCGGTCAGATTCACTTCGCGCGGGACATTCGGGTGCTTGAGAATGGCTTTTATTTCTGAAGCGAAGATTAGGAATCCATCCACGACCGTGTAAAAGAGCGGGCAAATACCAAACTGGTCTCGCGCCAGAAATAGCGTGTGGTCCTTGCGATCGTAGATGGCCATCCCAAACTGCGCGTTCAGGCGGTTCAGAAAACCAACGCCTTGCTCCTCGTACAAGTGGACCAGCACTTCGACGTCGGTCTTCGTGCGGAAGCTGTGCCCCTTCTGCTCCAGTTCGCTGCGCAACGCGCGGTAATTGAAGATCTCGCCATTACAACTGAGCACCACCGATCGATCCTCGTTGAACAACGGCTGATCGCCCGTTTCGAGATCGATTATCTTCAAGCGCCGCGTTCCCAGGCCCGCGTTCGGCTCGACAAAATAGCCGCGTGAATCCGGACCGCGGTGAATGAGCGCGTTCGCCATGCCGTCGAGGATGCGTTCATCAACGCGCCCAGTGCGATTGAGATCAATGTAACCAACTATCCCGCACATTAGAGACTCGCCAGACTTTGATTGAAGCTATCGATAAGTAACTGCCGCTCGGTATCGACTTGATATGAGATAGAAGAAAGAGCAGCGTCAGAATTGTTCGTGAGATCGATGATGATGCGCTTGAAGTTCTCCAGCATGCGATCGATGGTCGCGTCGTCAAAGCGACTGCCCATGTACACGAGCCGGAAATGGAACCGGTCTCCAGGCTCAACGACCAGCGCGAGAGGAACGTTGTTTCGCTCGATGAGACTGACGCCGGCGACCTGGACCGATGATGACGAATCCGGCATCGAGACCATACGCGGCAGGTTTTGGAAGATCACCACGCTCTCGAAAAGCGGCTGACTTCGCGGCACTTCGCTCCACGACTGAATCCTCACCAGAGAACAGAACTCAAAACGCCGCGCCTCTGCCTGCTGTTTTTGAATTTCCTTCAACCACGCGACAACGTGTCCACCAGTCGGTACCTTAACTCGCGCGGGCAAAGCATTCACAAACACACCTACCGCCGAATCGATTCTCGGAATTACTGCCGAACGGCCTGACACGACACTCGCAAACAAAACGTCGTTGGTGCCACTGCGCCGGCTCAGAAACAAAGCCCACGCGCCCTGAATAATCGTATTCAGAGTTAACCGATGTAAGGTCGAAAACTTTTGCAGGTTTTCGGAGTGGTACTCATCAAGGTAAACGATCGTCTCTTTGAAGTTTGGTTGTTCCGAGACGTCGGGCATTGGCGTCCTGTCGTAATTCAAAGGCGTCGGGCGAGTAAAACCGGTGAGTGTCTTTCGCCAGTAGACTTCGGCGTCAGCTTCCGACTGTTGTTGCAGCCACTTGATGAAGTCCCGATAAGGTACCGGAGGCGCCAGTTCGACTGGTTGGCCGGTGACGATACCGTGGTACAGCGCGAGTAGCTCACGCAACATTACCTGCATGGACCAGCCATCCATTAACAACAGGTGAAACGACCAGACGAATTCGTAAGTGTCCGTTTCGGTGCGGATCAAAGTGGTCCGCATCAAGGGCGCCTTCTGCAAATCGAATCCCGACTGAAAGTCTGTCTGCATGAACACAGCGAGACGTTCGGCCGACTCCGCCGGAGGAAGGTCGCTCCAGTCGTGCATGGTCCACGGTAACTGTAAGCGCCGGAAAACAACCTGGAGCGGACCGCCTGGAGCAGACAACACAAAAGCCGTGCGCAAAATCTGATGACGGTCCAACACGCCTTGAAGAGCCTGCTTGAAAGCGGCCAAATCGAGATCGCCGCGCAAGGTGTATCGTTGTTGGTTCAGATACACGCCTGCTTCGGGAGTATCGAGGACGTGGAACAGCATGCCTTGTTGAAAAGGCGTGAGCGGATAAACGTCCTCAAAATTTGCCGTGAGCGACGACATTTGTTTTTGTGCTTCTTCGTGGCTAATGACTAAGCGGTGGCTTGGGCTGATTCGGCAGGCTTCGCGATCAGGTCTAACGCGTCAGGCACGGCGAATCGCAGTTCGTTATTACAGAACTCTTTCCACTGTTCATTAACGTTGTTGAAGATCACGTCCTCGCCCGCCCAGATTGACTTCGTAACCGTGTAATCCTGATGCAGGAAGACCACGTCGTCATCATTGAGATCCTGAACTTCGCTGGTCCATCCCGAATAGCGGCGAAGATCGCTGACGTGAAAGGCCGTGCAATACTTGCGCTCGGACGATTGAACCGCTCCGGCTTTCGCTTCCGCTGCTCGCAAAAGCTTGACTGCCTCTGCCTGCCCAGCCGCGAGCGCAATCATTTGCGGAGTTCGCAAATCGCGTCCAACCGCCAGCGGATCGGCGCCGCGTTCGAGCAGCAGGTCGATGATTTCGAGCTGACCGCTTCCCGCGGCCCAATTCAGAGGTGTCCAGCCTTGCTTGTCCTGCTGGTTCAGTTCGGCGCCGGCATCAATCATTTCTGCAACAGAGGCCCGGTTGCCGGACTTGATCGCCTCGATAAATTCCATTTGACTCATAACATTTCCTCCATCAGTTGCTGTCTCTGGCCTGAAGTCTTTGACAGGGTTTGCAGAATGGACAAGATGGGCAATTTCCTAAGGCAAACTTGTTACTTGTGTGAATCCTGTCAACACTCTGGTTGCTGTTAGGTGAGCAGTTCTTCTACTCGAGTGGATAATTGCAGAATGCTGGGAAATTGATAGACGTCATCCAGCTTGACCTCCGGATGCAACTCCTCGCGCAGTCTGCGGAGCAGCCGAATCGCAGTCATTGAGTCGCCACCGAGCTCAAAGAAGTTTGCTTCGAGGTTGATACCTTCAACTGCCAGCAGCTCTTCCCACATCGCCGAGATTCGCTCCCGAACGGTCGCCGCAGCGAGCGACACATTCGACAAATCGGCGCGGGCGGGTTCTTCGTGCCGATCGATCGACGACGCGAGTTTGAGTCGGTCCACTTTGCCGTTTGCCATCAACGGCAACGTATCTACCCGGTAGAATCGAGTCAGCGATAACACTTGCGGCAGCAGTCGATCTTTCGCGAAGCTCCTGATCTCACGCTCTGTCAGGCCCGACTGTTCGGTCGTAAAGAAGCAGGCGATCACTGCCAGACCGTCAGCATCGGAAGCATTCGTCACCACGGCGATGTCGGTTATTCCCGCGTGTTCGGAGAGAATGCTTTCAATCTCGTTGAGCTCGATCCGGTAGCCGCGAATCTTGACTTGCCGATCTTTTCGTCCAATCAACTCGAGATTGCCGTCGCCGAGCCATCGTCCCAAGTCTCCTGTGCGGTACGCTCTTCTTTGCAATCCCTGATACTCGAGCGCACAGAACCGGTTGTTAGACGGATCGTTGAGATAACCACACGCGAGCCACTCGGAAAGGATCACTATCTCGCCGATCTCACCAGGCTCGTTTGGCTCATCCAACTCGTCGACGATCAATATCTCGGTGTCCGGAATAGGCCGGCCGACAGGAACGTTGATCGACTCAGGCGTCTTTGTTTCCGGAATGCGATAGAACAACTTGATCACCGTCGATTCAGTTGGTCCATAGAGATTGAACAACGCGACCTCATTACCAAAACGCGCGCGCCAGCCGCTTACATCTTCCCAACGGAGCATGTCGCCCGAAATCAACAGCGCTCGCAGGAAGCGAAAAACGTCTGCGTCTGCCGGCGAGCCGGGTAATTGCAAAATCGATCGCAACAGCGTGGGCACGCAGCACATCATCGTGATCTTGCTCTCGTGAGCCCACTCGACGAAGCTGCGCGCATTCATCACCGTAGCCCTGTCCGCGATGCAGACACGTGCGCCGCAAATCAGCGGAACCAGCAGCTCTTTCAGAGAAAAATCGAAGGAAAGCGGCGCTGACTGGCTGAATCTGTCCGCTTTATTCACCGCAAATTCCTTAGCTTGCCAACGGAGATAATGGATCAGACTCTGGTGACTGCCGACAACACCTCTCGGGCGTCCTTCAGACCCGGATGTGTAGATCACGTAGCAACTGTCTTCGTCGATGATCGGGTTCTGAAATCCTTCGTAGTTCAGCCTCAAGTTGCCATTCGAACGCGGATCGCCCGCGACAACTCCGGGCCGCGACGGCAGATTGACCTTGTTCACCGCCTCGGCGACGCCGGGCTTCAGCGACGGATCAGTTAGAACGATTCGCGGAGACGCATCGTGAATCATCGTTTCCAACATCTTCGCCGGCGTTGTTGGATTGATCGGCACGACGATGCCACCCGCTTCCCAGATCGCCAGCATCAGTGGCAGCGTTGCTAATGAACGCTCTTGAAACATTGCCACTGTCTGTCCCGCGTTGAGCCCCGACTTTCTCAACTCCTGGCTTATTTCCAAAGCCTGAGTCTTGAGTTGCCGATAGGTCAGACGAGCGCCGTTGTGTTCGACAGCGATGGCGTCAGGAGTTCGATCTGCTTGATCGAAGATGAGTTTCTCAATGCGCTGCATAGCAGTGTGGCGCGATTGTGCCTCGTCAGAATGCGTTGAAGTTGTAAGTTGAATGTGAGAGTAAGATAGGCTACCGCCGTTTAGGATTGGGTGATCCTAGTTCGGGAACAGAAGGTTGCCGAGTAAACCATGACTTCGATGCTCTGTCAACCACTTATTGATAACTCGATGTCATGACCAAGATATGTTGCGTTGCGCTTGCAATCGCAGCGTCGCTGAACGGTACGATCGACGGTGTGACGTTGCGCCACTCATCGAGTTGATCCTCGCGATGCGGGCTCGTCAGTTCACCGGATTCGCCGAGCGGCAGGCAGAGACGCGTCGCATCCCAATCACTCAAATCAGCGACGAAGCGCATTGACACTCGAGCGCCCGCGTTTACCGTGGGCATAGAACCGTCAGTGTTCCGCGGAAAGGTGCGCGTGGCGAATCGTTGACCGGCCGGGCCGAGTTTTTCGAGTGGATGCGGAAAGCGCACTTCAGCAAGCCGGCCCCAGGTCCACTCCTCCGGATTTGCGCCGAGCTGCTCCGTGAGCGAATCTATCGCTTCGCGATAACACGCAAGCAGCAGAGCGTCGTACGAGCCAAACTCGTGCGGCAGCCAATCCTTTCGACGTTCGGTAATCAGTTTGTCAACGAACGTTCCTTCGTTTCGCCATTCGTACAGTTGTGCGCGATCTTTTCCCAACGCGGCGGCCAGCATGTGATTGCGAAACGCTTTGCGTATCTCGCTTAACAACGGCAACACCGTCGATTCCGGTTTTGCATAACCGTCCCAGCCTTCGAGCTTCTTGAGCAACTCCGACCACTCGGTAGAACTGTGTTTGAACGGGTCGACGATTTTCATGAGCTCCGCGGCGAAGATCGCGTCGGGATACGAATAGGTATCCGCCTGGATGTTGAGAAAGTCGCCCGCGTCGAACTTTGCTTTAGTTTGCAACAGCTCGTGAATGCGCCGCGCGCGATAAGGTACTCTCCAGTTGTGAGTCAGATGATAAGGATACGAATCATTCACGATACGTTGATTCGCGCTCACGACCTGCATCGCTGGCGGATCGAAGGCGTGCGGCAAGTCTTCAAAGGGGATGAATCCCATCCATTCGCCGTCGTTGGTCGTTCCGTCGTAAGGCACACTACCGTCGCCGCTTTTTCTGACTGGAATACGACCCGCACTGTAATAACCGATGTGACCGGCAGTGTCAGCGTAGGTGAAGTTCTGTGGCGGCCCGCTGTAACCTCTCAGCGCCGTGACAAACTCTTCCCAGTTGCGAGCGCGATTGATGGAGAGAAACGTGTCGAGATCGATAACGTCCGTGTCCAACGCCGTCCAGCGCACTGCAAGTCCAATCGAACCCTGTTCAAAAATAACTGGACCATGGCGCGTGACTTTGACTTCGAAATTGATCGACTCAGTCTTTCCGGCAGCCACGTTTCGCACGACGATCTCTTCCGTTCGCACATCGGCGGCGCGCCATCCTGCCGGTGTCTTATAAAGATCCGTGTCGCCTGCCTCAAACTCTTCAAAGTAAAGGTCTTGCACGTCGGGACAAAGATTCGTGATGCCCCACGCGATCGATTCGTTATGTCCGATCGACACGCCCGGAACTCCCGGCACCGCAACTCCCGCTACTCGCAAATCTCCGGCGCTCAAATGGACGATGTGCCAAATCGAAGGCGATGTCGGTGGCAGGTGCGGATCGCTGGCCAGCAATGGTTTGCCTGAGACAGTTCTCGCACCGCTGAGAACCCAACTGTTGCTGCCCACTTCACTGTCACCGCTGGCTCCCGCACGTCCGCGGAGGATCGTTTGCAAAACTTCTGAAAGAATCGCACGTTGTTTGTCGCTGAACTCTCCTGATTCGTAAGCTCGATAGCGTTCCTCGAGTAGATCCAGTGGAGAACTCTGCGGCAGTAACCACTCGACTCGTTCGCGTGGTAGATCGCTCAGCAACGCACGGAAGATGTCTGCATCTACGGTGAACGAAAGCTGTTGCGCAAACAGTTTTCCCAGCGCCAGTGAATCGACCGCGGTCCACTCTTTGGGCTGATACCGAAGCACTTGAAATTCGGCCGGCAACGATTTCGTGTCGCACTGAGCGATGAACGCATTGACTCCGCTCGCGTACGACTCGAGCACTTCACGCGTCTGAGCCGAAGCGCGGGAAAGTAGTTTTTCGGCCACCAAACGGAATCCATAGATCCGATGAAGCTTGTCTACCTCGACCGCGCCCGGGCCAAACACTTCAGCCAGCTCGCCGCGCGCGGTGCGTCGCAGGAAGTCCATCTGCCACAGACGATCGCTCGCCGTGGCATAACCCTGCGCGAAGTAAAGATCCGCTTCGTTCGTAGCCGCGATGAACGGAATGCCGCGTTCATCGCGTCGAATCGCGACTTCACCACGAAGCGACGGAACGACGATCGAAGTCTTACCGATCTTCGGTTTCAGTTTTGCTGCGTCCGCGATCACCGTTCAACCTGAATGCAATCAACTCTTCGACACTAAACCTGACCAGGAATGAGTCTTCACCCATCGGCGCGACTGCCGGCGAGAGCACATCGCAAGGCACTCTCAATCGCTGAAGTTCCTTCCGCAGCCCGGCGATCACGAAACCGTAAAAGTGCGTCCGGCCTTGTTCCGCGCAATGCCGGCAGGCAGCTTTAATCAACTCGGCGAGCACGCGTTTGCCATTGTGAGAGGGCTGCGAAATCGCGAGGCGGCCAAACTCAACGCCGTTGATCTTGTCGTACTGGAAGTCGTAATAGTCGTCGATGGTCCACTTATCGCCGGCGATAATTCTCACCGCGCCGATGATCTTCTCCTCTTCATTGAGCATCACGACGTGAGTGGCCTTCTCATCAAACTCGTCGGCGCTCCAGTGCTCAAGGTGATTCGAATTGCGCCCGCTGTGGGTGTAGGCTGCACGCCTGAACTGAACGATGTCCTCGACCAGATGAGGATCGTAGTCGGATATTTTGATCATTGTTCCCCCTTAACATGGCCCATGCGCACGAGGATTTGCCGGTTTGTGTCTTTGAAACCGGTGCGGCCGTGCATGTACCTGGAGTTATCGAAGATGAGGATATCGTTTGCCTGCCAGTGCGTACTGTGAGTGCGCTCGTTGGCATGACCGGATATTTCCTCGAGCAGATCGTGTGGAAACGGCGAGCCGTCGCTCAACGTCGGCACGTATTGATGTTTGGGATAGAACTCGGTCGCCTGGCGATAGTGATAGATCAGCAGCGAGTTGCAGAACGAGCGCTTGCCGCCCCAACGCGTCGGAATCACGCACAGGGTTTGGAAGACACCTTTCAATATGTCGTCGTCGAATTCGGCTTCGAGTTTTTCCCACGTCGGGAGACGCGT
>DATEHX010000110.1:0-10671 GCA_035279345.1 Pyrinomonadaceae bacterium
TGGTCAAAGCGCGAATCTTCAAGATCGACCCGGAGTTTGTGAGGCAAGTGAGCCAGATGGGTTTCCAGAAGGAGCCGTTTGAGAGCCTGGTGAAGATGCAGATTTTCAAAGTCACGCCCGAGTTCATTAGCGAAGTGCGCAGCGAAGGCTTAACGAATCTCCGGATCGAAGACCTTGTAAAACTGCGCATCTTCAAGATCGACGCCAAATACATTCGCGAAGCAAAGGCCGATGGAACGCCGGTCGACGTCGAGGAACTGGTGCAGCGCAAGATCGGTGTCGCCCGCCGAAACTAGATTTCGTCCATAGCCACAAAGAAGCACAAACACTTCTTGTGCTTCTTTGCGGCGCACACTTGCGCAAAGGGTACCTTTAGCGGCATCTTTTGCTGCGTGTCAGAAACTTTTCCTCAACTCGCTGCAAACCTCGCATCCGTCGCCAGGAGCCTTCACGCGCACGGGTGGCTGCTCGGAACCAGCGGTAATCTGAGCGCCGTTGTGCAACGCGACCCCCTGCGTCTTGCGATGAGCCCGAGCGGAATCGACAAAGGCGAACTCGATCCCGCGCAGGTGCTCACCATCGACGAGCACGCACGCATCGTCAGCGATCACAACGCAAAACCCTCAGACGAAAGCCTGTTGCACATCCGCATCGTCCAAACACGCGGTGCCGGCGCCGTGCTCCACACACATTCCGTCTGGAACACAATGCTTTCCGATCTCTACGCGAGCCGTGGCGGTGTTAACATTCAGGGCTACGAGATGCTGAAAGGATTGCAGGGCGTGCGCACACACGAACACAGTGAGTGGCTACCGATCGTCGAGAACTCACAAGACATGCCCGCGCTGGCTGACACTGTCGAAGAAACACTGAAAAGCAACACCACAGCGCACGGCTTCCTGCTCGAACGGCACGGGCTCTACACATGGGGCGACAACCTGGCGCAGGCTAAGCGACACGTCGAAATCCTCGAATTTCTACTCGAAACACTCGGGCGAACTTTACTGATCAAAAAAGAGGCTTGAATTTATGGCCACTGTAACAATCGCTGACGAAAATAAAACCGTGCGTACCGAAGCAGAGATCACTTCCCTGCTCGCGAGCCACGGTATCGACTACGAACGTTGGAACCCGGCACATCCGGTCGCCGACGATGCGCCCGCGGAAGAAATCCTGCGCGCCTACTCGCGCGAGATCGACCAACTAAAACAACGCGGCGGCTACGTCACTGCCGACGTTATCGACGTCGATCCCAACACCGCCAATCTCGATGCAATGCTGGCGAAGTTCAAGCGCGAACACTGGCACGACGAAGACGAAGTACGCTTCATCATCGCCGGACACGGACTCTTTCACATTCATACAACGGCTGGACCAGTGCTGGCGATCGAAGTCGAAGCAGGCGATCTGATTCGCGTGCCGCGCGGCACTCTGCACTGGTTCAATCTCTGCTCAGATCGACGCATTCGGGCGATTCGCTTGTTTCAGGACACGGCCGGTTGGACGCCTCACTATAGCGACAGCCGCGTTGACGAACGCTTTATGCCGGTCTGTTTCGGCCTTTCGCATCTGCAGCAGCAGCGCTCGACGACGCCGTGAGCCCAACGACTGTTTCCATGGCCGGTACTCGCGGCATTGTTCTCGACATTGAGGGCACGACTACGCCGATCGCGTTCGTTCACGACGTGCTCTTCTCCTATGCGCGAACGCACGTGAAGGACTATCTCGTAAAACACGCCGAAGCGGATGACGTTCGTAACGACATCGAACTGCTACGCGAAGAACACGCTGCCGATTTGCGCAACGGCAACCAACCGCCTCCGCTCACAAATGCGCTCGAATCAGTCGTGAACTACATCAACTGGCTCATCGATCTGGATCGTAAATCGACTGGATTGAAATCCCTTCAAGGAAAGATCTGGCACGAAGGCTACTCCGAAAACACACTGCGTTCGCAAGTCTTTCCCGACGTTGCTCCAGCACTCGCGCGCTGGCGCGTCTCAGGTTTGACGATCAGCATCTTTTCCTCGGGCAGCGTACTGGCGCAACAACTACTCTTCGCACACACCGAAGCCGGCGATCTCACTTCATTCATCAGCAACTACTTCGACACCAGTGTCGGCAAGAAAGGCGAAGCCGAAAGCTACCGGCGTATCAGTGAGACAATAGGACTTCCGGCAAACGAACTGCTCTTCATTTCAGACGTGGTGAGCGAGCTCTCGGCAGCGCGCGAGGCCGGGATGAAAACGGTTCTCTCGATCAGACCAGGCAATCCAGGGCAGGAAAACGCGGCGCGGTATCAGGCGATCGAATCCTTCGACGAACTCTAAACATGCCACAGTGGTTTCGGTTTCGCACTTGCCGATCGCCGGAAAGAAACCCGTTCAAGTGACAAAGTTGACAGGATTTACAAAATTAACAAGATAAGCCTGACACCGAAGGTTTACCCCTCCTTGTCAGGCATCTTGTTAATTCTGTGATCCTGTCTATTTGATCGAGGCGTACAACTGCTTCGCCATCTCCGCGTCGAGGCCTTTGAGGGTTTCGTATTGGGCCAGGGCGGAGGGTTTGTCGTTTATGGCTACGTAGGTGAGCGCGAGATTGTAGTAAGCCTGGGCCAGTTGCGGCCTGAGCTTGATCACTTCCTTGTAAGCTCCGATTGCTTCCGAGTAACGGCCAGCCGTGTAGAGCGTCAAACCAAGATTGAATTGCGCCGCGGCATTCTTCGGCTCGATCTCCAACGCCTTCTTCAAAGCGTTAGCCGCCTCGTCATAACGCTTCAAGCCACTGTACGCATTGCCCAGGTTCTTGTAAGCATAGGAGCGGATCTCGTTGCGCTCCTGAAAGCCTTGTTTGTATGCCTCGCCGGTTTCCCCCAACAACTTGATCGCCTGCTCGCTGGCGTCGACCGCTTCCTGATAACGGCCACTGTGGTTGTAAGCAAAACTCAGATTGTTGTAGACCTCCGGACTCGTCGAATCTAACTTCAACGTTTGTTGATAAACGTCGATCGCTTCCGGATAACGGTTCAACCGCGCCAACGAAAACGCCAGCGGCAGATAAGCACCGGCGTAATCCGGTTTGACTTTGATCGCCTGCTGGTAAGCGTCCACCGCCTGCGCAAACTTACCCTGGTCCACGTAAACATTGCCCAGACCCGCAAACGCACGCGCATCATCAGGCGCGATCTTCGCCGCTAGTTGATATTGTTCCTCGGCTTCGGCGTAACGCGGCTTTGGAGCACTGCGAGCGGCGTTCGCTTTAGCGATGATCGAATCCTGTTGGCGTACTGGCGGTTTCGGTTGACGTTTGATACGTCCGCCGCCGGGACCCTGTTGGCCGCCGGAAGCCATGTGAACTGTTGGGTTTGTTGGGGCGCGAAAGATCAGGGCAGCGCCGCCGGTGATGTCGCGGACCAAACTGCCGCCGCCGCTGATATCCTGGGCCAGAACGCTGGCCACAGTCAGGCCAATAACTAACGAAATCAGGGGAAAAAGCCGGTGTTTCATGCTTAACTGCATCTCCTCACCGGCAGATTACACCCTATTCCGCCTACAGACACAAGCCTTGACTGGCTTAGTACTCTCGGACGCCCTTTACCAATGGACCTGACAGGTTAAGCGCGCGGTTCACCGCTTCGGAGTCGTACTGGATTGTCGAATTACCACCGCCGCTGGTAGTAAAACTCGGAGCCAGAAAACCACCGGTTCCATTCACATCAAACTTCGACACGGTGATTGCTCCATAGATGTTGCCGTTGCCACCACCCTTGCGGTTGATACTGCCTTCGCCAAGCACCAGGATCAGTCCCTGAAAACTCGGGTTACCCTTCATCTCGAGATTGCCGGTCACGATCAGCAAACCAGCACCACCGTCGAGATCGCAGTCGCCGTCAACAAACGTGAACGCCGGCGACGACGTGCTGCCCGCATTACCGCTAAACGAAGTGTGGTAGCGGCCCTGACTGACAGCATTCGCCTTTTGTGCGGCGAGAAACGCGCGTGCATTGTTGGCAGTCTGAAGCCAGGTCGGCAACGCTGATGAGGCGAACTTCTCAGCGATCGGATCCGCGACTGTTCCCTTGTTCGCCGCGTCGATCTCAATCGCCAGATCGGCATCGGTGTTCGAGCCAAAAGCCGGCAAGGTACCCGCCATGCCCGCATGGTCGTGACCTGAATACTCTTTGGCCGCGCTGCTTCCGGTAGTGAACGTAACCGGCGTGCCATCTTCCGAAGAACGCATCATGATCGTGGCCACAGGATCGAAGTCAAAGTTTGAGCGGTTGACGACCAGCTCCAATTTCTTGATCGCGCCTTTTGGACCATAGCCTGTAACTCGCAAACGCAAACGTTCCGGTTCACCGTTCGCTACGGGCGTGTTGTCAGGATCATCCACGACAACGCTGAATGCCATTCCGTTTTGTGGCGCGTAGCTCGACGTGAGCGTGACGCGATCGGGAAGAGCGGCGCCCGTGGGCGTGTAGTCGTAATTGAGCCAACCCGACAAACGTGCGCTCGTTGACGTGTCCGAAGGCAGATTCGAGTTGCCGGTAGTTACAGCCTTGCGGAAATCTATTGTCGAGCCGCTTGCCATTCCCGATCTCGGCGAGACGTTTCCGCGCAACACATTCAAAGTCGCCTGCAACCCGCCCTCGGCGCCGTAGTAAGCCTGCATCTCGGCGGTTGAGTCGATCGCGATGCGCGCTGACATCGTCGATACGAGAATCAATGTGCCGCCCGCGCCCAGCAAGAGAGTTGAGAGCATCAGCACAGTCAACAATGCGGCGCCGCACTCGCCCCGCTTCACGTTCCGATTTGTTTTCACCTGATTCCTCAAAGCGCTTCCACCTCACTCTCAGTAAACTGTCAGGTTCGAATTTCGCAGCGCCACATCCGAAAGCAACAACACACTCTTCTCCGGCTGATAACCCGCACTGCCGGGACTGCCAACCGCGCCCAGTTTCACGCAAACGGCAATCACGACGTATTTCGCCGCGGTCGGAGCCACCTCACTCGCCGACGCGCCGGTCAAATCACACCCCGACGTGCCGTACGTAACCCGCTGGCCGTAGTAGTGCATGTGCAGATTGTCCAAACGATTCGCGAGCACCGTGACGCTGCCGCCAGCCTTTCCATACTCGTCGTAGCGCGCAAGCAGGTTTGTGTTGTTTGCCTGGTGAACGAAGTATTTCACGTCTTCGCCGGCGTCTTCGCCGAGCACACCGATGCCGTTGCGCGCGGCCGTGCTGACTGAAGTGTCAAACTTATTCGTGTTGGCGCGAAAGCGAATCATGCTGTTGCCGTTCGCATCGGTGCCGGTATCGCCGGAAACGATTCCGTTGCCGGTTAGATTGAATCCGGAGTTGGCCATCTCGCGCGACATGATGTTGAGCGCGCGCTGCGCATCCGCAAGCGCATCGTTGTTCGCGTTCGTACGCGTGCGAACATTGAGCGCCTGGGCCAGCAACGTCGTGGCGATGCCCATCACGGTGAGCGTCAAGGTCATCGCGATGATCAACTCGATTAGCGAAAAGCCGGCTTGCTTATTGTTTCTCTGCGACATTGCTGCTCCTCACTATGACCGGTTTGGACCAATCGTTAGACAACTTCGCGTGCTCACAAGCGTGACCGAACCGAAGATCGAAGTGACGTTGCTGGACCACGAAGCACTGGAGCTCTGCGGCGTCACTTTGATCGTGATCGTCTTCAGCGTGGCGCTTGAGTCGACCACCAGCGAATCAGCGATGACAGTGTTTACGCTATAACTGCGGCCGAGTCGCGTCACCGTGGTCGTGGTTCCGCTCGACGAAGTGGCCGTCAGTGAGGAGTCGGTGAATGCGACACTACGAAGCTGTTCCATTTGTTGTTGGGCCACAGCGCTGGCCATCTCGCGATCCGCGGCGTTCGAGGTGTTGCTAGCGGCGTAAGCAAACAGTCCGGCAACGCCTAAGCCCACGATAGCCATCAGGACCATGGCCACGGTCGTCTCGAGCAGCGTAAAACCTGCCTGTGAATTTGAGTGTCGTTTTTTGACTTGTTCCATGATAGTTGCCACCTCCCTACGGCACGGTAACCGTGACAGTCTTCGAGCCGCACGCTGATGACTGGAACGTAACACTTCCACTCTGTTTCTTGACGGTGACAGTGAAGCTTCCACTGCCGAGGTTACTAATCGTGCGGGAAGACGGTGAGACCTGAATCTGACCGCTATTACTGGAGGTTGCTGTGACGGTTGTTGTCCCGCTCGCATTGGAAACAACCACAGAAATCGTACCCGATCCGTTTTGCACAACGGACAACGGACTCGGCGCGGCACTCAACGTACACGGGCTCGGGCTCGGCGTTGGCGTTGGACTCGGAGTCGGCGTCGGAGTCGGCGTTGGAGTTGGCGTCGGTGTTGGCGTTGGAGTTGGTGTTGGTGTTGGTGTTGGCGTCACCGTCGGCGAAACACTTGGAGATGGAGTAGGTGACGCTTGCGCACTCGGCGCAGGGCTAGGTGACGGCGTTGGTGTCGGAGTCGGATAAGGCGTACCCGACGAATCCGGGGCCACGTCACCAGAGACGTTCTCGTTGTAATTTACGTCGGGAACCGACGTATCGTGGAATATTTCGGAATCGATCGTGACGTCGCCCGAGCCGGTGATGTTCACGTTCGCCGTGCCGGCTTCGTTGCCAAAACCCACCGAAACTTCCTCGGGAACACGGCCGCGCCAGTCAAACGTGATCGTCTTCAGGTCCGTGATGAAAGTGACGTTGTTTTCGAGCGGAAATGTTTGCGTTGTGACCACACCGTCAGCGCCAAAATCCATCGTGACGCTGTACGTACTCGTCGTGACCAACTGCACCGACGACTGACCGTGACGCCGCACGGCGTCGGCGCGAGCGCGTTCGACATACGACGCAAACTGGCGAGTAGCGTTTGACAGTCGCATCGAACCGCGCGCGCGCGTGACGCCCATCACTGCAATGGCAGCGACAACGGAAATGACAGCTACGGTGATCAGCAACTGCGGTAGGCTGAAGCCGAGCTGGCTTGCGCGAATAGAGTTGGGTGTGTGTTCTTTCATGGCGGTCTCAGGTGGGATGAGCGGCAGCGTGTGGAGAAACGCCCGGCCAATTAAGACCGCCAGATGGTGTTTCGCCGTGCTGAGAGTCACGGGACGAAAAGAATTGTGAACTCGTGCAAATCCCTGCACTCTGGTCCATCCTGCTGGTAAGTTGGACCAGAGTGGAGAGGCTATTGCACGAACTGTTCCACAACGAGGAAGTTACTTCAGATCGTCGAGTTGCAGGCCGATTGGTTCGGCGCCAGCGCCTTTTAGACCATCCATCACCTGCATGATTCGTCCGTACGGCATGGTGCGTGGGGCTTTGATGAAAACGGTCTTTTCGACACGTAATCGGTCAGGCAAGTCAAAACGGTCGCGCATGTCGTCGCGATAGACCTTGTTGCGGGTTCGTTCTTCAAAAAGTGCGACCAATTTGACGTTCAGCTTTGAGGGATCGTCAACAGTGCCCATTTCTGTCAGTGCATTGAGACGTAAAGTGTTATCCGGCTCGATTGTTACTACTAAGGTGCGTTGGTCCGGTAGGATTTCCGGCAGATTTTGTTGCGGCTGTGAGGGGAGTTTTGCCGTGAAGCGGCTGGGTCTCAATGGCGAGGCGACCATAAAGATAATCAGCAGTACGAGTAGTACATCGATGAGCGGCGTAACGTTGATGTCCGGTGGAGGCGTTCTGCTTTTCATGGCGTCTTAGACAATGCGACGCCGAAAAGGTTCCCAACTTTAGCCGCAAGAAAGCACAAAAAAGGACTAATGTGTTATCGAAAATTTCCTTGTGCCTCTTGTGCCTCTTTGTGGCAGTGCTTTCGAGTTCTTCTTTAATGGAGTTGCTTGAGACCTTCAATCACGGCGCGCGCCACGGTGGGAATGATCTCGCGTTCGTTCGCGTGTTCGGTGGTAAACGTCGCCAGCACAAACTTCTGGCCGTCCGGCAACTCGATGTACGCAACGTCGTGACGCGTGGTGCTGGTCCAACCCGCCTTGGACCACAAACGCGCGCCGTCAATGTCCTTCAGCGCGATGCCTGTAAAGCCGTGACCCTGGTCGTCGCCATCGTTGCTCGTGCCGGCGTATTCGCGCTTGAGCAGATCCATCATCATCGCGGTGCGCGCCGGGTTTGCGGCTTTGCCGGTCACGATCTCCATCATCAAACGCGCGGTGGCGTCGGTGGTCAACTTGTTGCGATTCTCGCCGTTCGGACCGCGCGAGACGCGCTCGCGGCCGTAAGCGTCTTCGCAAAACGTCTTCTGGTTGACATTGATGTTCGTATAGCCGAGGCCGGAGAAGTAACGATTCATCGCGTTGCGTTTGTACTGCCACTCTTCCATTTCTTTCCGCGGCAACTCGAAACCCGCGGTCGTTTGCGTCAACACGTCGACGACGTATTGCGTGGCTTCGTTTGAAGAGTCGACGATCATGTCGCGCAACGCGCGCGTCAACTCAGGCGTTAGTTCGACCTTCTTGTCTTCGAGCCAGCGATGAGCCGCGACGAGATAAAACAGCTTCACGACGCTCGCCGGATAGATGCGTTCGTTGCCGCGAAAACTCGCGGTGACCGGACGTTGTGGATCGTGCAGGTCGATCAAAGTGATCGAGAGCTGTTTCTCTTCCAGCTTCTTATCGGCGAAACGTTCGAGCGTGGATTTAGCGGCACGGTCCAACACTTCCTGCAATGAAGGTTTCGGTTTCTGCTGGGCCACCGCGGAAACGGATAAAAGCAAAATCAGGCAAATTGGGATTATTTGTTTGATTCGGATCATGTGCACAATATAATCTGTCACCCCTGTGCAGAACCACACTGACGAAGGCCTGGTCCGAGGTATCCGCCGCTGGGACCTGGTCGCGATCGCAATCAACGGCATTATCGGCGCGGGAATTTTCGGACTCCCTTCCAAAGTCTTTGGGTTGATCGGCCCATACAGCATCATTGCGTTTATCGTGTGTGCGCTGGTGGTCGCGCTGATCATCCTGTGCTTTGCTGAGGTGGGCAGCCGTTTCGACGACACGGGTGGACCATACCTTTACGCGCGCGAAGCGTTCAATCCGGCAGTCGCGTTTGAGATCGGTTGGTTGATCTGGCTCGCGCGCGTCACGGCGTTCGCTGCTAATTGCAACCTGCTGATCAACTATCTCGCTTATTTCTGGACTTCCGCATCGGACACGTTCTGGCGTGCGACGGTCATCGTGTTTGTCGTTCTTGTCCTGTGCGCGATCAACGTACTCGGTATTCGACAAGCAGCGATCGTGAGCAACGTGTTCACGGTCGGCAAACTGGTGCCGATCATCATCTTCGTCGGCGCCGGACTGTTCTTTCTCAACCCGCGGGCATTCGCGCTCGGCGCGGCGCCTGAAACTGGCGCGTTTTCACAATCGGTTTTGTTGCTGGTTTACGCGTTCACCGGGTTTGAGATGGCAACGATTCCCGCGGGTGAAGTACGCGAAGCGAAAAGAAACATGCCGCGGGCGTTGCTCATCGCGATCCTCGTCGTCGCCGTGCTTTACATTCTGATTCAGATTGTCTGCGTCGGCACGCTGCCCGGCTTGAAGGATTCGCAGAAGCCTCTCGCAGACGCGGGTTTACAATTTCTCGGCCCGGCCGGCGGCGCAATCATTTCGGCGGGTGCAATCATTTCGATTACCGGCAACCTGAACATCCTGCTGTTATCAGGCTCGCGGCTGCCGTTTGCGATGGCGGAGCAGAAACAACTACCGGCATTCATTGGCAACGTTCACCGATCGTTCTTCACGCCCTATGTGTCAATTCTGCTGACGGCGGGTTTGATGCTGTTTCTGACACTGAAGAGTTCGTTCGTTGCGGCGCTGACGATCAGCACGATCGCACGATTGATAACCTACGGCGCAACGTGCCTGGCGTTGCCGGTGTTTCGACATCGAACCGAGACACCGCGACCTGTTTTCCGGCTGCCGGGCGGGACGATAATCGCAGTGCTGTCGCTCGTGCTGATCGTCTGGTTATTGCTCCACAGCACGTTGCAGGAAGCGAAAATGTCCGCGATAGCCGCGGCCGTGGGTTTGGCGATCTACTTTTCTTACTGGCTCTACTCGCGCTCTTCGTAAACCACACGTCCGTCGACCATCGTGAGCACGACCTTCACGTTCTCGATCTCTTTCGGATCGATCTTGAAAATGTCTCGCGACAACAACACGAGGTCCGCAAGTTTGCCGGTGGTGATGGTTCCCTTCACGTTCTCCTGAAACTCCGCGTACGCCGAGCCGACTGTGTAAGCGCGCACGGTTTCCTCGACTGAGATTTTCTGTTCCGGCACCCAGCCTGTTGAGTTCTTGCCGTCGATCGTACGGCGAGTCACCGCGGCGTAGATCGTCAGCAGCGGATTGAGCGGCGCGACAGTCCAGTCAGTGCCAAAAGCGAGCGTCGCGCCGGCGTCGAGCAGCGAACGAAACGCGTAAGTGGTCTTCGCGCGTTCCTTGCCGATGCGTTTTTCAGCCCAACGCCCATCGTCGATCGCGTGATACGGCTGCATCGACGCGATCACCCGATCGCGTGCGAAGCGCGGAATGTCCTGCGGGCGCAGGTGCTGTGCGTGCTCGATGCGGAAACGCCGATCGCGTTTGCCGTTCTCGCGTTC
>DATEHX010000111.1:0-2516 GCA_035279345.1 Pyrinomonadaceae bacterium
TATCAGTAATTGGTAATTTGTTATGGGTTCGCGACGTAAGGCACGAGAATGTGCCTTGCAAATGCTCTTTGCGGCTGACGTTGCCGAAATGCCTCCGGACGATGTGGTCCGTAGCTATTGGGCTGAACTGGGAGAATCCGATCTCGACGAGACGGCTCGCGGATTCGCCACGCGTTTGGCTAAGGGAACGCTTTCCAACTTGGAACTGCTCGACGATCGCATCCGTTCGCGCGCCGAACACTGGCGTATCTCGCGCATGGCCGTCGTCGATCGCAACATTCTCCGTCTCGCTGTTTACGAGTTTCTCTACGAACCCACGCCCCGCACCGTCGCCATCAACGAGGCACTGGAAATCGCGCGGCGCTTCTCAACTTACGAAGCGACCCAGTTCATCAACGGCATTCTCGACGCTATAAAACGCGACCTCGACGAACAGCAGCCTCAACAGAATGTTCGCTCCGAACCGGAAGACGGCGACTAGCGTGATTCCGTGAACCTTTCAGATCGAATCGAACAGATCTCCGCGACCATCGGCGAACTGCGCGCCTTCGCGGCAGACGGCCCCAAGTCGCGGCAGTTAATCGATTCCCTCTTTCGCACCGTACACAGTTTCAAAGCAGCCGCATCAATCGAAGGCCGCGACGACCTCAGTCGCACCGCGCACGAATTCGAAAACCTGCTTCACTCACTCCGCACCGGCAAACTCAAACTCGACGACGAAGTGTTGCAAGCAATCGACAGAGCCGCAGCCGCACTGCGCGACGGCTCCTCCCTTCAAGGCTTGTCTCAGAACGTCAACCACACATCGAAAAGCGACCTGCTTCCTCCCGAGTTCGCAAACCTCAAAGACGACGAACGTCATCGCGCCACCGAGGCGATGCGAGAAGGCTCAAACCTCTACGTGCTGAAAGCCGAGTTTGACGTTAATGATTTTGACGAACGGTTTCGCCGACTAAAGGAGCAGTTGCAAAAGAATGCCGAGCCGATCTCGACTTCTGCATCGATGGAAGACGACAAAATTATTTTCCAGGTCGTCTACGCATCCCCATCCGAAAAAATTCCCGCCCAAACAGTCCTCCAGCAAGCGATACGCACAGGACAATCAGTGGCAGCAAAACTGAATAAGCAGGTGGAGTTTGTCATTCACGGCGAGGAGATCGTGCTGCTGGACAGACAATTGTCTGACGTACTCACTGATGCATTGGTTCATCTGATTCGTAACGCCGTCGACCATGGTATCGAGTCGCAGGGACGCGTCAGTATTGAACTGCGCACAAGTCCTGACAAGCTTCGCATTTTCGTCACCGACAATGGTCGCGGCATTGACCCAGTGAATCTACCTCTACTCTTTCAACCTGGTTTCTCAACTGCTACTGAAGTTTCGGAAATATCCGGCCGCGGTGTTGGTCTCGACGCGGTAAAAAGCGAAATCGAAGCAGTGGGCGGAGCCGTCAATGTAATGAGCAAGTTCGGAAAAGGCACTTCTTTCGTAATTAGCTTGCCCAATCCATCTTCGGATGCATAGTGTGCCACTTCGTCGCCCGCTCAAAAGCCAGCGCCACGCGCAACGGCGCCACCTCATCGTACACACCGCCAGTGAACATGATCGCTGCCGGTAAATCGTTCACAAACCCGCACGGCACACATACCGCTGGGTGACCGGTCAAATTCGAAACCAGCAAACTCGCACTTCCCGGCGCAGGACTTACAAAAACGTCCCACTGCGACATCAACTTCTCCATTTCCATCATCAACATCGTGCGGATACGCTGCGCACGCAGATACTCCACCGCCGGAATAAAACGCGAAGTGCGAAACGTGTTGGGCCAATCACCGGGCGACTGTCCCGACAACTGATTGACGCGGCCATCGCGCGTGATGTCGTCAAATGCCGCCGCGGCTTCCGCCGTCAAAATGAACCGCAATGACGCCGCCGGGATCTTCGGCAATTCGATCGGCACCAACTTAGCGCCCGCTTTTTCCAACGCTTCGAGCGCAGTCTTGTACACGGCGCGACGCTGTTCCGCTTGCTGCCGCTGCTGTTCGTTCGCCGGTTGAAAACCAGTTCCCTCAAATTCGTTCTTCAAATAACCGATCCGCAAAGCACTGATGTTCGTATCGGGATTCCAGTTGAACGGCGCGTCACCAACCGTGATGTCTTTCCCATCAGGTCCATAGATCGCGCTCAAAGCCGCCGCACAATCTTCCACGCCGCGACAGATCGGACCGATCTTGTCCATGGTCCAACTCAATCCCATCGCACCGTAACGGCTCACGCGTCCATAAGTCGGACGCAATCCGGTGCAACCGCAACGCGACGACGGCGATACGATCGAGCCCAGCGTCTCCGTACCAATCGAGAAACCAACCAATCCCGCCGCAGTCGCCGAGGCGGCTCCGGCCGACGAACCACTCGATCCCGTTTGCGCTTCCTCCGGCTGCCACGGATTGCGCGTCACGCCCGCAAACCATCTCGCGCCCTGCGCCAGCGCGCCCATCGACAATTTCGCCACCAG
>DATEHX010000112.1:0-6665 GCA_035279345.1 Pyrinomonadaceae bacterium
CCGCCCGCGCTCACACGGACAGTAACTCGCATCGATCGACGCTTCCGTCGGCCCATACAGGTTGATCAACTCCGCCCCACTCACCCGCTCGTAGAATCTTTCCTGCAAACTTTCCGGCAACGCCTCGCCACCGCTAAACACGCGCCGCAAACTCCCGCACTCCCTGATCCCAGACTCTTCCACCAACACCGCCAACATCGACGGCACCATTTGCAGGATCGTTACTGACTCATCCTTGATCGCCGCCACCAACGCGGCGCTGTCACGATGCGCGCCAGGCGCCGCCAACACCACTCGCGCTCCTGTCATCAACGGCAGAAACAGTTCCCACACCGAAGCGTCGAAGCTGTAGACCGTCTTCTGCAGCACCCGGTCGCTCTCATTTAACGGAAAGCGTTCCTGCATCCACAACAACCGGTTGCTGATTGCTTCATGCGTGATCGCCACTCCTTTCGGCTGTCCCGTCGACCCCGACGTGTAGATCACGTACGCCACATTCGCCGGCACCGCGTCACTTTCAATTCGTGTAATGGGTTCGGTGGCAATCGAAGCCCAATCTCTGTCAAGACAGATCACCTCGACAGATTCAGCGCCCACGGCAGTAACCAGTGGGAGAAACTTCTCCTGTGTCAGCAGCACTTTTGGCTGACCGTCGTCGATCATTCTTCTCAGCCGTTCCGGCGGCTGTTCCGGATCGAGCGGCAAATACGCTGCTCCGGCTTTGAGCACGGCAACCAACGCGACACTCATCTCAATACTGCGCTCGAGCAACACACACACGAGCGTCTCCGGACCGATACCTTGTTGCCGCAAACGTCGTGCGAGTTGGTTGGTCTTGACGTCCAACTCGCCGTAAGTCAATCGCTGCTGCTGGAAGCTCACCGCGACGTGATCCGGTGTGCGCTCGCATTGTTTTTCAATCGCCTCATGGAGGCATGACGGTGGTCCAAACGACCGCGCCGTGTCGTTGAACTTCACCAGCAGTTCTCGCTGCTGTTCGTCATCCAGAACTATCAGTTCGTCGAGGATGGTCTTCCGCAGGATGTTCGCGATCAGTGTGTGATAGCTGCGCGCGACTAACTCGACCGTCCGGGTTGCGAACCGTTCGCCGTCGTAATGAAACTGCGTCTCCAACCCCTTTGCGGCGCTGGCTACACAACGCAGTTTCAGCACGAATCTATCCGTGCAACTCTCTTGAGTTTGCAGCGTCCACGTGATGCCGGCGGTTTGAAAAGCAGGAGTTGACTCGACAAATTCGAAACTTACTGGGAAAAAGAAAGGCCGCTCTGACTGCTGCGAATGACGCCGGGCAATCCGCACTGAGTCGAAATAGTCCTGGTGTTCATCGGCCGCGGCGACTGCCTGACGCACCTGGTCCAGCACCTCTGTTATTTCCTGATCTTTTTGCTGGTTGACAACGATCGGCAGATACCTGACGAACAATCCCGGCACCGCGTCCAGTCCTTCATACATGCGGCCGGAGAATCCCGTGCCGACGGTGATCTCTTCCGCGGCGAGTTTCCAAAGCAGGATATGCCAGCAGGTCTGCAGGAGAATTGAAGGCGTGACATTGTTTGTCCGGGCAAACCTATGGACCGCGTGGCCCAAGTCAGGATCGAACATCAGACTCAACGATTGCGGTGTAAAACTCTGCCCGCTGTCAGGATAATCTTCGAACGGAAGACTTACTTCGGCTGAGGAAGCCACGTCCTGCTGCGACCAGTAAGCTCTTCCCGCTCCCGTTTCTTCCGATTCGAGCAGATCGTTCAACACTTCGGAAATATCCGCGTACTGCAAAGCGGCTCTCTCCACCTGCTCATCGCTCGTCAGCATCGTGTAAGCGTGTGCGATCTCCTTCACGAGCACTGCCAGTCCTGCTTCATCTGTACAAAGAGCCGGCAGGCATAGATGTAGTTGATGTTCGCCGCGCGCCAGGGTAAGCAGCGAGACCTTGAGCAGCGGACCGTTTGTTAAATCAAATGCCGGGGCGGCCGTCTCTTCCCACAACGTGCTGACCGCCGCCTTGCGATCCGCTACTGACAAATGACTGAGATCGTGAACGGTGAACTCGTAAGCCGGTTCGTCATGGATGACCTGTACAGGAAACTCCATTCCCGGCATGCGGCGCACGGTTGTGCGTAGCACCTCATGCCAGATGACCGTCTGATGCACGGCCTCCTTGAGAGTCTTTGGATTGACCTCACCCTCAAGCAACACACTGCCCCTGATCCGGTAAGGCGAGTTGCTCTCGATTTTTTGCAACGGCCAGAGCCGTCTTTGCTGAGGCGATAGATGGAAGCCCTGGAATTCTGTGTCAGGCACGGAAACGTCTTCTTTGTTCATAACAGTACATTCTCGAATTGATGTGATTAGTTAGCCGGGGACTGGGTGTGAACAGCAGCCTGCGCAGACGCGCCGCTGATTGCCTTGCGCCGGATCGTCTTGAATTTCTGAGAACGACTCTCGCTGGTTTCTTTCGACGCGATGGCCTCAAACTGCTTGCCGGCATCTTTGAGAACCTGATCAAGATCCGAAAGTCGTAGCTGAGGTTGGGCCACGATCGTGTTGAGTAGCATCACAAACTGACTGCTGAGTCGCGAGACTGTCGTGGCCTCGAACAAGTGTTCGTTGTACTCGAGCCAGCCCTTGAGGCCGTCCTTTTCCTCAAACATCGTCAGTTGTAAATCGACTTTGGTCGTTCCGCTCTCAATTCCCAGCACTTCGACTGTCAGGTCAGCAAGTTCCAAAGGAGGCATGGGAGCGTTCTGGTAAACAAGCTTCACCTGAAACAGTGGTGAGTACTCAAGACTACGCTCAACTTTCAATGCTTCCACCAGTCGATCGAAAGGAGTGTCCTGATGAGCATAGGCGCCAAAGGTGGTCTCGCGTACTCTTTCCAACAACTCGGCAAATGAGGGATTGCCCGACAGATCGGTTCGCAGAACGAGTTGATTGATGAAGAACCCGATCAGGTTTTCGACTTCAACCCGGTTGCGATTGGCGACATCCGTGCCCAGCACGATGTCGTCAGCACCCGAGTGATGATGCAGCAGGATCTGGAAAGTTGCGAGCAACGTCATGAACACTGTACTTCCGGTTTGCCGGCTCAGCGTTTTCAACGACTCGCTCAACTGCGGGGTAAGCGCCAGGGGCAGTTTCGAACTCGCGGAGTCTTTACCTGCTGCACGCGAATGGTCGATAGGCAGGTCCAGCAGCGCGGGAGCACCCGCCAAATGCGTTCTCCAATATTCAAGCTGCGCATTCAATACTTCACCTTGCAACTGCGTGCGCTGCCAGTGCGCGAAATCCGCATACTGAATCTGCAAATCAGGCAACGGAGACGGTTGGCCTGCGATGAACGCTTGATACTGTGCCGCTACTTCTTTCACGAACACACCGACTGACCACGCATCGCTGATGATGTGATGCATAGTGAAGAGCGCGACGTGCTCTTCCTCGCCGAGACGAAGCAAAGTGACGCGTAACAACGGCCATTCCGATAAATCGAACGGACGCCGCGCTTCTTGCCGCGCCATTTCCAATGCTTCGAGTGCGCGCGAAGTCTCAGGCAACATTTCCAGATCGATCAACGGAACTCGCAAACTTAAAGCGTGAGCAATCACCTGCACCGCTCGTCCATCGACGGCAACAAACCTGGTCCGAAGCGATTCATGACGCCGCACAATTTCATTCAGCGCCCGCGACAACGCATCGACGTTTAGTGGTCCAGTCAAACGCACTGCTTCGGAGATGTTGAAAGCAGCTTGTCCCGGCGCCCACTGATCCAGGAACCACAATCGTTCCTGGGCAAAAGAGAGTGGCAACGCATCAGTGCGTGGCGCTGGTTCAATCGGCGGTAGTTGCCAGCCGCTTTGATTCCTGAGCTCTTCGTCAATGCTTTTCGCGAACTCGGCGACAGTCGGCGCGGTAAACAAAACACGTAAGGGAATCTCGATCTTGATCGCTGCTCGAATCCGGGAAACCACTTGCGTCGCCAGCAACGAGTGCCCTCCGAGGTCGAAAAAGTTGTCGCTAATTCCAACCCGGTCTACTTTGAGAACCTCCGCCAGAATGCCGGCGATCATCTCTTCGGTCTGCGTGCGCGGCGCGACAAACGCGCCGGCCATTTCCACACGGACCGGTTCAGGCGCCGGCAGCCGTTTACGATCTATTTTCCCGTTTGGCGTGCGAGGCATTTCCGCAAGCATGACGAAGAGCTGCGGCACCATGTAGTCCGGCAGCTTCTCTTTCAGGAAACCACGCAACTCACTAGCAGCCGGTGTACCTGGTCCATGCGGCACCACATACGCAACGAGGCGTTTGTCGCCGGACTCGTCTTCACTGACTGTCAACACGCATTCCTGCACCAGCGAATGTTTTTCCAGTACAGCTTCAATCTCTCCGAGCTCAATGCGGAAACCACGGATCTTGACCTGCTGGTCCACACGTCCGAGATACTCAATGCGTCCATCTGCCTGATAACAAGCTAAATCTCCGGTGCGGTATAGCCGTCCGCCCGGCTCGCTGCTGAAACGGTTCGGAACAAATCTTTCGGCTGTTAATGCCGGTCTGTTCAAATAACCGCGAGCCAGCCCGTCGCCCGAGGTGTAAAGTTCTCCGGCCACACCAACAGGGACCGGCTGCATTTCCGCATCCAGCAAGTAGATCTGAGTGTTCGCGAGGGGACGTCCGATCAAGACCGGCTCGTCCGCGGCATTCGAAACCACGTCGTACGTTGTATAAGTCGTGTCCTCTGACGGGCCGTAAAGATTGATCACCTGGTCGACGGTGCCGGTGGCGTAGATGTCTTGAACGAGTTTGCGCGAAAGCGCTTCGCCGGCGAGGTTGACTACGCGGATCGAATCCGGCAGTGCTTGTTGTCTGACAAGTTCCGCGATCGCGGACGGTACCGTGTTGATGAGTTGTACCGCGGAAGCCGACTCCAGCGCGGGCAATTGCAGCGCGTTCTCGGCCAGAAAAACGCAGCCACCGACGCTAAGCGGAACAAACAGTTCGAAGACGGACAGATCGAAATTGATCGAAGTTGAGGCCAATACGGCCTGCAATCTTTCACTGCTGAAAAAATCTATGGACCAGGCAATAAAGACCGACGCGCTTCTATGAGTGATCGCCACACCCTTAGACGTGCCGGTCGAACCCGATGTGTAGATGACGTAGGCAAGATTCTCCCTGTGCGTCAGGCACTCCGGATTCTTCGTACTGCAATGAACCGGCCACTCTTTATCCAAAACGAGTAATTCCGCGGGGACGCCAGGCATGTTCAAAAGCACCCGCTCTTCGGTCAGCAGCACCCGGACATCCGCATCCGCAAGCATGAACGAGAGCCGCTCTTGCGGGTAATTCGGATCGAGCGGTACATACGCGCCGCCGGCTTTGAGCACGGCGAGTAGTCCCGTCAACATCAGAGGCGTTCGCGTCAGCATGATGCCGACTCGCTTTTCCGGACCAACGCCGAGTGAGCGGAGATGGTGCGCAAGTTGGTTGGCTTTCAGGTTCAACTCGCGATAAGTGAGTTGTTGATTTGCAGCGACCAGCGCGACCTCGTTGGGCGTGCGTTCGACCTGTGCTTCGAACCATTGATGCATGAGGCGATCGGCTTGGGGATAGTCGGCCTGCGTCTGGTTCCACTTCGTGAGAATCTGTTCGCGCTCCCCGGTGTTCAGCAAACATAGCGATTCATAACGGCCGAAAGGATCGGCGCTCATCGCCTGCAGTGCGTTGCCGTAGTAACCGGCGATAGCTTTCAGTTGGTTGCCGGTCAATGAGGAAGTCTCGCCGCTGCTGATGACCAGCGTCACGTCTGACGAATGCAAGTCGAGACTGAACTCGACCGCAAAAGCAAAGTTCGTGTCGGAGAAGGCGCGGGTTTCCAATACCTCCGCGGTGCCGGCATTTTTCACGGCGTCGTAGACGTGGAAGTTGATGAAGTTGAAGAAGGTCTCCAACAGCGAATGGCCGTGTTCATTCTGTATCTGGGCCAGTGGATAGCGCCGGTGCGGAAGCATCTCCAACTCTGTCTCGAAAACCTGTCTCACCAAGTCGGCCCAGGTACCGCCCACTAACTTCTGGCGAAAAGGCAACGTGTTCAGGAACAATCCTGCCGCCCGTTCTCCGTCGACGCCTTCGGGGCGGCCATGAGAGATGACTCCGGTCAAAACATCATCCTGGCCGCTCAAGAGTTTCATCACTCTGAGATGTGCGGCCAGTAACACACTCTTCAGCGGCACGCCTGACGATTGGGCCAGCGCTTTCAATCCATCGGAAACCGCGGTTGAGATCGGTACTTCGAGTGCTCGTAATTCATGTTTCGGTGTTTGCGTTTTCGCTTCCGGCAGGTGAGGCAACGTGGTGACGACACTGTCGCGGAGCAACTGCGCCCAGTAATTTCGCGAGCTTTCGGAGTTAACAGCCGATCGTTCCAACTCCACAAAGTCGCGGAACGAAGACATCAGGCGAGTGTCGCCCAGTTCGCTTTCATTTTGCCCAGCGACGAGGGCCGAATAGCACGTGAACATTTCACTCAACAGCGAGGCCACACTCCAGCCATCGAGGATTGCGTGGTGCTCGGTGAGAGTGAGTTGAAAAGTTTCGTCGGTACGCCGCTCTGCGCGAATCCGAAACAGCGGCGCGTGCCGCCAATCGAA
>DATEHX010000113.1:0-13870 GCA_035279345.1 Pyrinomonadaceae bacterium
AGATCCGTATCGAAGATTCCCGCCGCAATCGCATTTACGCGCACGCCAAAGGTCCCAGCTTCACGCGACAGGCATTTGGTGAAACCAATCATCGCGGCTTTCGACGTCGCGTAGTGGACCGCGGTCGGCAATGCACGCATCGCACCGATGGAAGTGATGTTGAGGATGGTTCCCTTTCGCTGGCGAATCATCTGCTTGTAGATCGGCTTAGTGACGGCGAAAAGACTGTCGACGTTGGTGTGAATCACTTCGTCCCACGCGCGGTCGGTGGTGGTCGCGAAGTTGTCGCCGCGATTGATGGCCGCGTTGTTGACGAGGATGTCGATGCCGCCCCACTTCTCGACGAGTTCGCGCGTGAGTTTCTTCATCCCCACGCGGTCAACGACCGAGATCTTCGCGTTGAACGCGCGGCGCCCGTGAGCCTCGATCTTGCTGCTCATCTCGGCGGCCAGGTCGTCGCGCGAGTTGTAACTGAAGGCGACGTCCGCGCCTTCGCGGGCAAAAATTTCGCAGATGGCCGCGCCAATACCACGCGTCCCACCGGTGATGAACGCGCGTTTTCCCTCAAGCAAAAGGCTCACTTAGCTATTTTTCTCCTGAAATTGAACCGGGGCTAGATCGTATGACGGGCGATTAAAGCGTGAAAAGTGCAGGTCCGTCAATTCGAGCCAGCAGGGCGGAGAGCGAATGCTGGACGAAATCGATGCGAATTTCGCTGTAGTAGAGCCCTTGGCGCAGACCGCCGAAAGCAAATTCGGGACTTGGGAGGATGCTCTTATCCCGTTCTTGAATGATCAAACGGTCGAGGAAGGATACGCCCGCCGCGAATGAACGATCGTAGGTTTCGCGACGAGTGATATCGTCGATGCTTGTAGCGGCGCGCAGGGCTGCCGCGAGACCTTCGAGATAGACCCCCGTGGTGTAGCCGGGCGTCTCTGGTTGGTGGTCGTTGATGAATGCGCCGGACTTATCCTGTTGGTAACCCAGGAGCCAATCCGCGACTTCGAAAACAAAATCTGCGAAAGCTTTTTCTCGCGTGACTTCCCACCACTTGCTGAACGCCTGAAGCAGCCACGTGACTTGTCCGAAATGACGGTTATAAAGAAAGCGATGGCGATAGTAGCGAAAGCTCGCTTGCAATCGTTCGCGATCGATACCAATTTCGTTTTCTTTG
Source organism: Pyrinomonadaceae bacterium (assembly GCA_035279345.1). Taxonomy (GTDB): domain Bacteria; phylum Acidobacteriota; class Blastocatellia; order Pyrinomonadales; family Pyrinomonadaceae; genus PSRF01. The sequence goes on from DATEHX010000113.1 coordinate 1,175, forward strand.
CAAGCAGTGGCGAGAGCTAGTAGTACCTGGCCGGGGAAATAGTCTTGATAAGCCTCGGGGGAGGGATCAGAACCGAAATGCGTCTTGATACGACCGTGGGGGAGTTCGATGCAGGCCCACAATTTGGCTGCCAAGGTTCTTATTGACGATCGCCGCGGATCAGCAGCAGGCAGTTCGCACAGGGCCAATAGCAGAAACGAAAGCTCCGCCACCGAAGATGTTTCATCTGCTTCAATCTGGTTCACTGAATTGATCACTGCGTCTGCTGCGTCTCTCAGATCATCCCCGCCCAAGACTCTGTGAGCACGCGCGAACACCCAGGCACCATATGCCTGCCTTGCCGGATCGACACTTTCGAAGAGCCGATTGTGAAATGGTTGGTAACGCGAAAAGAACGTCCCGTCATCTCGCAAATGCTTGAGTAAATAACGACGGTGCAACGCGATGTGACGCGCGATCAGATCCTCTGCCGGCAGATCAACATTCCGAATCGGAAAGCCGCCCGTCGTAGGCCAAACGCCACTGCTCTCCGCCAACCACGTCGTGCAATCAAACCGGCACCAGTTATATGGCGGCTCACTCAATCTCGCTTTTTCGAGCACCGACTTCGCATAACTCACCGGATCGAGATTCCACGTTGAAGCAACAAACGGCAGCAGCAATCCGAGTTGCTCGCCCCGAAACGCCATCAGTAACTGTTCACCATGACGATAGTAATTAACAATCTCTTCGGGCGCGGCCTGTCCGATTACAAGCGGATCGAAAAGCAGCGAAACACTCGCGGCCACCAAATTCGGCTCAGTGGTTTTGTTGTCGCTGAACCGCTCGTCGCGAATCGCGGCTTCCGCCATTCTCTTCAAATCCCGATCGAGTTCGCGAACCTTCGTGCCCATGCAGCCGCGCAACTGCCCGTTGATGTAAACCGTGAGATATAACGAATCAACATTCTTCGGAAGAACATCGTCAGCCAAAGGCGCTGTGGCTTCCGAAACATCGAATAACTGCGCCAGCACGAGATCTCGCGCCCGCTCGGCAATTGGACCACACACGTCGCGGTCTTTGTGCCACGCAACCTTCTCACCAACCGGAACGCCGCTCGGTTGCCAGGCCGCCTCCGGCTCGATCGCTTTCACCACCTCGTGCCGAAACAGCTCGTACGGCTCAAACGAAACGAGTTTCGCATTCTTAATGCGCGCGTGTTGAAACTGGTGCCACTCATTCCTGATTCCCGGCATTCGCGGCAACGCGCCGCCCATCTTTTCGCGCCGCTCCAGACTCCGCACCACAATCCCATAACGATCGTTATCGAGCTGGCCCGGAGTACATCGCTCCAACTCATTAAAAAACGTAACCGCGATCGCGCTTCGCTCGACGATCTTCAGGCCTTCTTCACCTTTCGCCAGTTGGGACGCCGTGCTCAACGAACCCATCACGACGTCTTCCGCCGCAGTGCCGGGTGTTTCGTGCGGAAAATGCCAGAACCCGCCACGTGCAAAGCGTTGATGAATGTTCGTGCGCGAACGAAGACTCACCCAAACGCCACCCGATGTATCGTAATCCTGGTCCAAAGCTAACGGCGCACGCAGCAACCGGCCCGACGATAAATATTCCGAGATCACGATGCGCGCGAGTTGCGCGGGATGCAGACGCTCGGGCGCACGCTCGTCGTGCCATTCAAACTTCGGAAACCATTTCGACGGATTCGACAGCGGCTGATCTTCGTCCGGCATCGCGGAGATGAAATCGTCCCAGATGTCGTAGACCGCTTCCATGTGATAGCCACGCTCCTGCATCCGCGCGTAACCGCCGTACCAACCAAAACGCACGAGGCAAACGCCGCCTTCAACACGCAGCCCGGCCTCTTCCAGCCGCGCGGTCGCCTCTTCCATCGAGATTCCCGAACTCACTGAATCATCGATCAGCACCACCGGTTCGTTTGGATCGATTTCGCCCTCGATCAGTTTGAGAGAGCCGTGTGCTTTTCGTTCTTTTCTGACAAGAAGACCGCGATACCTGTGGTCCTGAAGAATGCACGATTGAAGGATAGGAACGGCGGTCAATCCGTAAGTTGCCAGTTGGCGCCCGTCGAATCGTTTGAGGACTTCGAGCAAACACTTGCCTGCCAACTCGGCGCCGCGCGTCGAGAGCGTCACGGCCAAAGAGTCGAGCATCCAGCGTCCGGAAGTACCGTCGCGCGAGAGTATCGGTTGCGTTTCTGAACGATGAAGAATGCCGCGGCCGCGCAGCATTTCGAGCAGTTCAATGCGTTCTGAGTGGAACGACTCAGGCAGCGAGGCGAGCGTGGCGGAAAGCGATTCGCGCAACATCGAATTACAGGTTTCGACAGGATTTACAGGACTAACAGGATAAGAATCTCGTTAATTCTGCAATCCTGTCCACTGGCTTGCTGTCTAAACATACGCGTTCTCCGGAAGCGCGAGACTGAGATAACGATTGTCGAGATGGACCATGAAGTTTCGCTCGACGAATTCCTGGATCGCTTCGTCAACCCACGGAGCACCGTCGAATTGCGCGGCGATCTCTTTGGCGCTGCGCGCATCGCCGCAGTATTCGTAGAGTTGCGCGTAACGATCGGAATAGCTGGTGGTCGAAGCGGAGCCGTTGCGGCCGTCCTCGATCAGAATCGTCCCCCATCCTTTTCGAAAGCGCAGGTAGGGCTTCGGACGCTGGCGCCAGCGATACTGCCAAACGCCAACCGCATGGAAGATCTCTTCGTATTCATCGTCCGTTAGCGTGTTGCCCATTTCGTGTTCGAAGTAGTAGGAAACACGATTGAGATCGAAACGATCTTTCGGATACAGGAAGTTGTAACAAGCCGAGTGAACTAAACGGCTGACCGACTGCGTCTCAGGCTCGTTGTACATCGGTGAACCGCGATCGGCGCGCGCTTTGGCGACGGCCCACGGCGCCTGAAAGTGATGAATCTTTGAAATCACGTCACACTGCGCGCGGTAATCTTCCAGTGTTTCACCCGGAAAACGCAGCAGAATGTTGTAAAGATTATTGATACCGTAGTAAGTGGACCACTTGATCAACTCGAGGTTGCGCATGCCGGTCGTATGTTTGCGCATCAGCTTGAGAATGTGAGTGGAAAAACTCTCCACGCCCGGCTGAATCGAAAACAGTCCGCCCTGGCGCATCAGCTTGAGCTGCGCGCGCGAAAGACTGGGCCGCACTTCATAGTGGAGACGAAGATCACTCTTGGCTTCGCTTAATTGCGTGAATAGTTTATTGATGTACTCGGGCTCGATGATGTTATCGATGGCGTTGAAATCTAGTATGCCGTAACGTTCGGAAAGTTGATCGAGTTGCTGAATTACGTTGTCGATGCTCTTCGATCTGAATTCCATACCGGCGCGATTCAATCCACAAAAAGTGCAGTGGTTCTTCACGCCCCACCAACACCCCCGCGCGGTTTCGATTGGCAACAAGACTTCCTGAGCACTGTTATGGCGTCCGTAACCGCCTTCCTTGCGCGCGTAGAAATACTCGTCGAAATCGGGCACCGGAGTTTTGTTCATATCGCTCAGGTTTGGCGCGCGTCCGGCGTATTTGATCTGCCCCGCCTGATCGCCGCCGCGCCACATGATGCCCGGCATGCCGGCCATGGATTCTTTATTGGACAAGCGGCGAATCGTCTTCGGCAGTGTTTCGTCGGCGTCGCCGCAGTGAATGAAATCGACCTGCGGACAACCTTTCATGATCTCTTCCGCAATGTCGTCTTCAAACGTGGCGCCGCCCATGATGATCGGAGTCTCGGGATAGCGTTCCTTCAACGCTCGCGCCAGCGCGATGCTGGCGAGGGTTTGTTGAAACACCACCGAGAAACCGATCACGCCGAAACGGCTCCAGTCGACGCTGTTCACACAAAAATCAATGAATGCCGGCGCCTTGTTTTCCCGAATCTCGGTCAAATCGGCCATCGTGCATCCCGCGTGTTTACAGATCGATTCCAGATTGGAGCGGTAAGCTTCGAAGTAATCCTCGTTGTTCGCAAAGTCGCCGAAAGCGGCTTTGGTCCAGATCCACTCGCCGACCATGCACGGATAGACGTCTGAAAGCGCTTCAGTGATGCGCCAGCCGACGTATGAGCCGAAGTACATGAACATCGAAAAGGTTTGAACGGGAATGCCTTCACGCTCCAGCGTGGGCTTCAACAGCGCGAGCTGAAACGAAGGAAACCGCGCTGAGAGCGTGGGCATGCTGATGAGAGCAACTGGCTTGATCGACTCTGCGCTCATAGACGATTACCTCGGCCAGATTGAATCTGGTCCTGGTCAAAACCTGAACCTGCCACAGACGGACACCGACAGACACGGACGCAGCAACAAAACCGGAGGAAGCGTACCGGCTCTGAATAAAATCTGTCCGTGTACGTCCGTGTTCGTCTGTGGCCCACTTCTACACCCGGGCGTTAGCGCTTTGGAGATTCTGGCGCTATTTCTGGTGATATTTCCGGAATGGGACGCGGTGCTTTTTCCGGAGCTACTTCTGGTATCGGTCTCTTCTCCGGGGCGATCTCCGGAATGGGCCGTGGAGCTTTGTCCGGTGCTATTTCGGGCCGGATTTCGGCCTTGATTTCGGGTGCGATCTCCGGCTGAATCTCTGGTTTTATTTCAGGTGCGATTTCGGGCTGAATTTCCGGTCTTATTTCAGGGCGAATCTCAGGCGCGATTTCCGGTTGAATCTCTGGTTTGATCTCCGGGGCGATTTCGGGCTGGATTTCAGGCGCAATTTCAGGCTGAATTTCAGGATAGCTTTTCTTGTATTGGTCACTCATGGATTTTCTCCCAAGGAACGTGAGCATTCAGAGGTTAAGTGAGACCACAACGCGGGGGTTTGAAGTTGCGGCAGAAGTTTCGAGCTACGAGGGAACCGGCGCAGCGTAATGCTATCTCACGTCCGTGTCAACAGAAATTATGGTCCTATCTGAACCAACTGATGATCGTGAAACGATCGCCGCTAGTAACCGGCAAAACCTCGTGATAAGTGTCGGCCCTAAAACCGACGAGCAGGCCCATCTCGCCCGTTAGCGGAAACGATTCCGCATCTGCGTCTCGCTTGTCGTAAAAAGTGAGCGCGCCACCGGAGAAGCAGTTTTCCTGTGGTTCGGCCGCGTGGTTGTTTAGAAACGCGATCAGTGAGATTTTGCGGATTCTAAGGTGATCGAAGTCGAGTGTGTCGGTGTTACCGTCCTGATGACGCACGAAGAAGTCGCCCGGTTGATAACGAAGAAACTGCGGCAGTTCGCAGTCCGTCAATGAAAGCCCGAAATGGGCCGCGAGGGCCGATTTCTGCGCGAGCAGCAGGGTGTGAACGTGCGTGATGGTCTCCGCGGAAGGATGCAGACTCGTGGTCTTGCGAACGTCTTCGTGAAGAGTGCTATCGGAGCCCTGGATGTAAACCGGCGCCTGCGTAGTCGGCGAATCGACCAGTTCTCCGATCAGATCACCGCACGTTTTCGCGTCCAGAAAGTTCTGGAGCAGAAATAAATTGAAATGTGAGGCGCTTAACCCAGACATCCTCTTCCCTTGCCGAACTATTTTTTGAAAACGATTCTATCCTCGAACACGCAACAATCAAGACCCGTGCTGAGCAAACACTCGACCGCGTCAGCGGGAGTTTCCACAATCGGCTGGCCCATGCGGTTGAACGACGTGTTGAGAACCATCGGCACGCCGGTGCGTTCATAAAACCGCCGGACCAACTCGTAGAACCGGCCATTCGCTTCCGGCGTCAACGTTTGCAGGCGGCCGGTTCCGTCAGCATGGACGATCGCGGGCACTTCGTCTTTCCTTCGCGGATTCACCTCGCAAACTCGCAGCATAAACGGACTCTCAGGCGATGAGCCGCCAAACTCAAACCAGTTTGGCGCTTCTTCGAGAATCGCCGCCGGCGCGAAAGGACGAAACGCTTCACGCATCTTCACGCGCCGGTTGAGTATCTCCTTACCGTCGGGCCGGCGTGGATCGCACAAAATGCTGCGTTGACCGAGTGCGCGCGGACCGAGTTCGGAACCGCCGTCGAACCAGCCGATAATCTTTCCCTCACACAACAACTCGACCGCGTCGTCGATAACACTCGCCGGGTCGACAACCTGTATTTTCGTTGTGTCCTGAAGTGCGGCCGAAACGTCCGTCGAAGAATAAGTTCTGCCAACGGCGTCGTGTAGCAGACGGCGCCGCGAATTGTGTCCCGTCAGATTCCAGAGTCCGTAATACGCCGCGCCAATCGCGGCGCCACTATCCTCCGCCGCGGGAATTATGTAGACGTTTTCATAACCCGATTCGCGAATGATCCGTTCGTTTGCGACGCTATTCAGCGCCACTCCGCCCGCGTAACAGAGATTCTTGCTGTCGCAGAGCTCGCGAAGATGCTGGACCAGGTAGAGCAACGCAGTTTCCAGCGCCGCCTGCACTGATGCGGCGAGTGCTTCGTATTCTTCGGCGGCGTCGGGCCAACGGCGTTCGTGTCGAAACCGGAGCGGAACCGTGTCCTTGTAACAGAAACGGCCGCCTTCGATCTCGAAAAAGTCGCTGCTTGGAAACTCGGGCTTGCCGTAAGCCGCGAGTCCCATCACCTTTCCCGCTTCACTCAATTCACCGAATATCTGTTGCGCGGCAGCGGAAAACATTCCGCCCAAACTTCCGAACGCCGGCATTTCACTTTCGTCACGACCGACCCACGCGCCACGATCGACCACGTGCTTCTCGAGCGGAATGACTTCAGTACCATTGCCGTAGTAAAGCGAGATCGTTTCCCACGCATCGACGCCATGTCCGTTGAGAACGCTCTTCTCACCGTCGGTAAAGTCCGTGGCAGGTGATCCCGCGCCGTCGACGACGAGAATCGCTGTCTCCGCGAAACCGGAAGTCGCAAAAGTGCTTACGGCATGTCCGTAGTGATGAGGGATGGTGAGTATCGGAACGCCTGTGGATTTGACCTTCAGAAAAGGATCGAGAGCGATATCGTGCTTTTGCTCGCTTGACCGGCCCTGCACGCACAGAACGATGAGATCGAGTTCCCCGGGATCGATGCCGGCGTAGTTGAGACAATAGGCTACGGTTAACGATGGCCCGCAGCCGTAGATGCGATGCCGTTTGAATCGCGAAAGACGTTCTTCCTGAATGGCGACGACGATTTCATCGCCGTGCAACAAACAGGCCGCACCGTTATGCGACGCGCTGATTCCGAGTATCCAGGGTTGTCGATCCGGTGAGGACACGGATTTTACATGTCAGGCTGATGCGACTTCGCTTAGAACGGGTTTGTCAGGCTGCGGAATGAGCGCAGCGATCTCTTCGACGATGTATTGAGTTGCGTTTGGCAACGCGAGATTCGCGGTGGCCGCACGCATTCGCGAGAAGTAAACTTCGTCTTCCATCATCCGGCGCACAACATTCACCACGTCGCTAGCCCGATTCAACATCACGCCAGCTCCGCGTTGAGCGATCAATTTCGCGGTGCCCGCTTCCTGCGGCATCGGATCGGTGATCATGTCGGCGATGATTGGCACACGGCACGCGAGCGCTTCGAACGTCGTCAATCCGCCGAGCTTCGATATCATCACGTTTGCGGCGCTCATCAATTGCTCGATCTCGTCTGAATAACCGATGACCTTGACCGGAAACGGCGCTTCAGTCGCGATCGACTCAGCCACGGCGCGCAAATCTTCGTTCTTTCCCGCAAGAAAGATCGCCTGCACGTCGAGTTCGCCCTGGACGAGCTCGCGGAAAATCTGCGGAATGTTGCCGCCGCCGATCCAGCCCGCGTTGACGAAGACGGTGAACTTTTCCGGATCCAATCCAAGCGCGCGTCGCGCAGCCTGCGCCGCTTCTTCGCCGGGATACGCAAACTTCGGATGCACCGGCATACCCGAAATCTTGATCCGTTCGGGCGACACGCCGTAATCGATCAACTGTTGCCGCGCTTCTTCGCTCGCGACGAGATAAAGCGTCACGGCGTCGCACGCCCAGCCTTTCCAGAATCCATAACACGGATCGGTCACCACGGAAACGAGCGGAACACGATCCGCGAGATTCAGTTCACGAAGCACGCGGCCGAAAATGTGCTGCGTCAGCGGATGCACGCTGACAACGATGTGCGGACACCAGCGTTCAAACAGGTTCTTGACATAACCAACACAGCGCTTATGAAAAAACTCGCGCGTGTCTGGACGAATGCGATTGATCGCCCAGTAGTAATACTTCATCCAGTGCTGCCGATTGCGCAGGATCCAGTTGTAAAGACGGACCAGCTTGTCAGCCAGATGGTGCGACTCCTCGATCGCACGCACCACGCGGATCGCGTACGACTCGCTGTCCAAAAACTTCTGCACCCCGGCGACGATCGCAGCGGCAGCGGAACGGTGTCCGCCGCCCGTGTCTGACGAGATGATCAGGATTTTAGGTATGCGAGGTTGTGCAGACATCGTGTCTAGGTTTCGGTCGTCTTCAAGTCCGCCACTGGCAAGCCACCACCGTCGATATCGCGACGCGCTTTCTTCATCTCGCGCTCGAGTTTCTTGATCTTAATCAAGTGCCCAGGATTAAAAGGTAGTGACGGGTAGTAACTGTTTGACTCGTGCGTACAGAAACAACCGCTGGCTGCATGTTTGCGGCGTTCTTTCATTGCGGGCGACAACCAGAGCTTTTGAAAGTCCCAGTCAAACTCGCGGAGGTTGCCGATGGGCGCGAGATTTTCGCACGACGAAACGGTGCCTTCATCGTAGATCACGCCGCCCGCGGTGCCCGCGTAACACGTCATCTGCGCCGTCTGTGTTTCCTGCGTCTTGGCGATCAGGCCGTGCATATAGATGTCGATCGCCGCTTTGAAGAAACCGGCTTTGCCGGTGTAGTTGTTCTTGATCGCGGCGTGACGCGAATCATCGTCGATCATCTGAGCGAGACGTGTGTAACGCGAGTGATCGATGTCGAGTTCTTTCGGATCCGCTGACGGCGGACGAATGTAGTTGAAATTTACTTTGTCGGGCTTGAGATCGTATTTGAGAAAGTCGTACCACTCGAAGATCGTGTCCTGGTTCGAATTCATGAAACAGGTACACGTTTGCACGTCGAGCTGTGGGTAGTCTTTCTTGATCTGTTGGAGCTCGCGCGCGGTGTCGATCGCGATGTCCCACGAACCGGGTTTCTGCCGGATCTTTTCGTGTTCCGTTTTCGGCCCGTCGATGCCGAGTGCGACTGTCACGTTCAGGTCCGGACACTCCTGCAAGATGCGCGTCACATCCGGAAAGATCCGTTTTTGAATCTGCCCGTTGGACATGATGTAGATCGATTCGAGCTTGTTGTTGGTGTAGAACGCGCGCGCGATCTCGGGCAGGTCTTTGCGCGTGAACGGTTCGCCGCCCGCCAGAATCAGAACGCCGAGATTACCTCCGAGCGTTTGCGAGATGCGCTCGATCTCGTGCGTCTTCATTTGCAGCTTTTTGCGCGGCCGATCGTCGAGTTCGTCGGTAAAGAAGCAGTGCGTGCAGCGCATGTCGCACACGGACGTGACCAGAATGTTCAGCAACACCGGCGAAAATGGTTGCCCGAGGGCCAGCTTTGCGTACCGCTTCAACAGTTCTTTCGTCGTAAAATCCATTTAACCTCAACCTCTTTCTCGCACACGGGCACGAGAACTTAACTACTAAGCTATTTGAAGATCCATTGTCAACGTAAGTTTCCTGAGCGCGTTGAAAACTATTCGGTGGAGACAAAACGTGGTGCTTCCGTGACAATCACGTCGAGTACGCGGAAAGAGCCGCCGGCGGGAACGTCAAAGCCGATGTCGAGATAACCGCTCCGGCTCTCGACGATGTCCGAGACCACTTCGCTGATTCGTTCCGGCTCGATCGTGCCGACCGATTTCGGACCGCGTTCCGGATCCCCAATCGACCAGTTTACGAATCCGCGCGTGACGGTCACCCGGGCGTAGAACAAATACCGGCCGTGACGACGCACCGGAATTCGCTGCCACAACTTGCCGCCCGCGAGCGCAGCCATCGCTTGTCCGCCGGAAACGGTCATCGCCTGCACCGGCCCGTCGACAGACCAATCGTCGGCGAGTTGGGGGGAACGGCTCGCGAGGCGAAACGATGGATTGCGCGCGAGGTTCGTGCCGCTGAACACACCGAGATCCTGCGCGCGTTCGTGGAGATATGCGCAGCCTTCGACCGTGCCGGTCGAAGAACGAACTCTCAGACCCGGACTACGCTCGCGCCGGTCGCGAACAAACAGATCGTTGCCGATCAGTTGAACAAAAACACCGGGTGAAATCTCAGAGCGCCGTTCCGTGACGAGTGTTTCGTTCGTGTCGAGACGTTGAATATCGTCGTGCTTGTCCGTGTGAATCCAATTCTTGTCGCGCAGGTTCAGTGGCTCGAGACGTTTGTCGACGAAGTAGAGGATCGTGCCGCCGGGTTTGTATTCGTAAGAGATGTGGCGGAAGTACAAACGCGCGTCGAGATAATAGTCTTCGAGACGGCGTTCGGTATCCGGCTCGTTTGGCGCAAACTTAATAGGCCGCTGGTCCATGATTGCGTCGTGGAGCTGGATCGCGCTCGCGGGTTTGCCGTCGATCTCCCAGTAGCAATTGAACGTCGGGTCCTCGTAGATCCAGCCGCCCATCTCCGGCAGCCACACTTCGGCGGCGGCGTGCGTGTCGACACCATACAAACCATTCTGGACGGCGACACTCAACCCGACGGTGCGCGCTGTTAGTCCTAACGATTCCGCCAGCGCTGCGTAGATTTGGGCCAGGTTACCGCAAAGCACGGGCTCGCCCTGTTTCATCTGCTCGTATGCTTCGCGAGGATTGCGCGTGTTCAAACCGGGCATGCCGATGTTCGAACGGTTGGCCACCCACGCTCGCAGCTTGTTGGCGCGTTGCCACGGTGGATCGGAAGCGGAGATCGCATTACCGATTTCGCGGCGCAGAAAAGCAACGTCGTCGGCGCTGAGTGGCTCGCGGGGTGCGATGTGCTTTTCCAACACGGGCACGCCGGAGATCGTGTCGCCTTGCCGTTGAATCTTTAGTTTGCCTAACTCTTCGCCGCGAGTGTCGCGATCGGTGATCGTGACGACTGTTTCACCCTCGGGAAGTTCGATACGAAAATCCGCTACGGCAATCCGGGCTTCCGCAGACGGAACGATCTTGCGAGACACTAACGAAACGCCGAAGCCGGCAACGAAGGCGGCGAGGATAGAAAGGCCGATGGCCCATTTGGATCGGAACTGCTTGCGTACGCGGTCCATTGAGAGAAAACGCTGCGAAGTTGAATACAAACTGAATTTATTAGTGGGCGCGCTTAGACGATAGCATGCGAGTTGGTCGTGCTTGTGTAAAGTTTTGTAAATGAGCTAATCCCACCAACGTAGTTGGTGGTTGTTTCATACTCTACCTACACCCCGGTCAATCACGTCTTGCTAAATCCCACCAACGTAGTTGGTGGATCGTTCATAAAGTTCATCGCCAAGTGAACTTACCACCAACTGCGTTGGTGGGATTGTCGCCGTGAGTTGTTCTTAGTAGGTTAGGTATGAAAGCAACCACCAACTGCGTTGGTGGGATTACTACTACATTGCGGTTCGTTCACCGCGGTTTTGGATGCCGAGGGCGCGCATGCGGCGATAAAGATGGCTGCGGTCGACGCCCATCAGTTCGGCCGCGCGCGAGACGTTGCCGTCTGCTTCCTCCAGTTTGCGCTGAATGAACTCGCGATGATACGCCTCGGTCGCCTCTTTAAAGGACGGAAAGCGGAACGAAGCCGCGGGTGGTTCTTCCTTGCCGTGAGGCGGCAGATCCGTGGCTGAGACTTTTGTTCCGGGATGCATGATCACGACGCGCTCGATCGTGTTTCGCAGTTCGCGCACGTTGCCGGGCCACAAATATGATTGCAATTCCTCCAACGCCTCCGGCACAAACTGTTTCGGCTTCTTGCCGTACGCCTGCGAGAAGTGCTGGTTGAAGTAGTCGACGAGCAACGGCACGTCTTCAAGACGTTCGCGCAACGGCGGCAGTTCAAACGGGATTACATTGAGACGATAAAACAGGTCGGCGCGGAAGTTTCCATTCTCGATCTCTACGTCGAGACGCTTGTTGGTCGCGGCGATCAGTCGCACGTCGACGGTGATCGACGTTCCACTACCGACCGGTTCGAAGCGTTGCTCTTCCAACACTCGCAACACTTTCGCCTGAACCTTGGGACTCATGTCGCCGACTTCGTCCAGAAAGATCGTCGCGCCGTCCGCAAGCTCAAACTTTCCCTTCTTCGCCGCGGTCGCCCCGGTAAACGCGCCCTTCACGTGACCAAACAGCTCGCTCTCGATCAGCTCTTCGGGAATCGCCGCGGAGTTCACTTCAACAAACGGCGCCACAGCACGCCGCGACTCCGCATGAATCGCACGCGCTACCAGTTCTTTTCCTGTTCCGGACTCGCCGTAGATCAAAACACGCCCGTCAGTCGGCGCGACGACCGAGATCTGTTTTCGCAACGCGCGCATCGCCACCGACTCGCCGACCATCGTGTACTCCCGCGCGAGTGCCGCGGCCATGTTTGCGTTCATCAACTCAAGGCGCTGTTGGCGCAGCGCGTTGCGCACGGTCAAAACCGTCTTCTCGATCGAGAGCGGTTTTTCGATGAAATCAAACGCGCCGAGTTTCGTCGCTCGCACC
>DATEHX010000114.1:0-14194 GCA_035279345.1 Pyrinomonadaceae bacterium
CAAGAAACTGACGCGCAATCGTTACTAGATCGACTGCTCTACGCCGACATCAAAACCTATCTCCACGAACTATTGATGAAGCAGGATCAGATGAGCATGGCTGCTTCGCTTGAAAGCCGCGTTCCTTTTCTGGATCACAAGCTGGTTGAGTTTACTTCGAGTCTGCCGGAGAGATTGAAACTGCGGCGTTGGACCACGAAGTATGTGCTGCGTCAGAGCATGAAGGGTGTTTTACCGCCGGCGATTCTTGATCGTCCGAAGATGGGTTTTCCAGTGCCACTCGGTAAATGGTTTCGCGGCGCGTACGCGCCGGTGTTGGACGAATACGTTCTCGGCAATCGCGCCATCGAACGCGGAATTTTCAACGCCGGCTTCGTGCGGTCGCTCGTGGACCAACATCGCCGTGGCGTGGCGAATCACTCGGAACGGCTGTGGTCGCTGGTTAATCTGGAAATGTGGTTTCGCCGGTTCATCGACGGCGAAAACGCCGGCAATCATTGGGAAAGCGCCGATGAAAGCATGCTGGCTACGGCCAGGGCGTAAAACGATGATGGAACAAATGAACCTTGGGATCATGGGGACAACGGAAATGGGAATCATCGGAGGAGCACTCGGGTACCATTTGCTCCGGCGAATCAGTACCGATGGCGAAACAGGTTATTGCGATGGCAGCGCTTACGAAGGCGTAAGCAAAGTCGAAACCCTACTTGGCGAAAAAATCTGGCAGGAAACCAAAGACAAGGTCGTCATCGACTTTGGCTGCGGCGACGGTGAAGACGCCGTGGAAATCGCAAAGCGCAGCGCGCGAAAAGTCATCGGCGTCGACATTCTCGAACACTCCCTGGCAAGAGCGCGGCAGCGGGCCGCGCAGTACGGCGTTACCAGCAAATGCACGTTCACCACGAAAACCGATGAGAAAGCCGACGTGATTTTATCGCTCGACGCTTTCGAACATTTCGACGATCCGGCTGAGATACTGCGCATCATGCGACGTCTGTCGAAAGACGACGGCTGCGTGCTAGCGGCTTTTGGACCAACGTGGTATCACCCGTTGGGCGGTCATCTTTTTTCGCCGTTTCCGTGGGCGCACCTGATCTTAACGGAGAAATCGTTGATCCGCTGGCGTTCGGATTTCAAGACGGACGGCGCGACGAGTTTTCGCGAAGTGGAAGGTGGTCTGAATCAAATGACGATTCGACGTTTTCAGTCGATAGTAGCGGAGAGTGATTTTGAGTTCGCTGAGTTGGAGATGGTGCCGATACGAAAACTGAAACACATTGCCAACCGGCTGACGAGGGAGTTCACCACCGCGATCGTTCGTTGCAAACTGACACCACGTTGATCTGACAATCCTGTCTGAAAACTAGTGCGCATTCTCTGGCTCAAAACTGAACTGCTTCATCCGGTCGATAAGGGCGGAAAGATCCGCACTTATTACATGCTGAAGGAGTTGAAACGCGAACATCACGTCACGTACCTGACGCTTGACGACGGTACGGCGACCGCGGACGAGCGCGCCAAAGCGACTGAGTATTGCCACGAACTCGTGTGCATTCCGCAGAGCCGGCGCGAGAAGTTTACGCCGGGTTTCTATTACGAACTGCTCTTGAACCTCGTGTCGCCGCGTCCTTATGCGATCAAGAAATACGAGTCGGCGGCGATGCTGCGTGAGATAACCGAGCTTGAACGCAAGAACGCGTTTGACCTGCTGGTTTGTGATTTTCTCGCGCCGGCCGCGAACGTTCCGCCAACACTGAACACGCCCGCCGTGCTTTTTCAGCACAACGTCGAAGCGATGATTTGGAAGCGTCACTACGAAGTGCAGACGAATCCGATCAAGAAGGCTTATCTCTACGGCCAGTGGCAGAAGATGCGCCGGTTTGAGAAGGAAATGTGCGGCAGGTTTGATTGCGTCATCGCGGTTTCGGCGGACGATCGCGATCAGATGAAAAGTGAGTACGGCGCTCAGGCTGTGTTCGACGTGCCGACGGGAGTGGATACTGAGTTCTTCTGGCCGAGCGGTTCGATCGAAGTTTCGAAGCACGGCATCGTTTTCACCGGTTCGATGGATTGGCTGCCGAATGAAGACGCGATTCGTTACTTCATGCGCGAGATCATGCCGCTGATCAGGAAGAAAGTGCCTGACGCGACGCTGACGGTCGTCGGCCGTAACCCGCCGTCGTCGCTGGTCGATCTCAGCAAAGAAGATCGTTCGCTGGTCATCACGGGACGCGTAGAAGACGTGCGGCCTTACATCGAAGGCGCCGCGGCTTACGTCGTGCCGTTGCGCATCGGCGGCGGCACGCGGTTGAAAATCTTCGAAGCGATGGCGATGGAAAAGCCGGTTGTTTCGACCACGATTGGCGCTGAAGGTCTGCCGCTCACGAATGGCGTTGAACTCATGCTGGCGGATGAGCCGGAAACGTTTGGCGACGCGGTCGTGAAAGTATTGAGTGATCCCGAGTACGCAACTGAGCTGGGCCAACGAGCGGCTGCGACCGTCCGGCAAAAACACGGCTGGAGTCAGGTCACTGGAGACTTCATTGCCATTTGCAGAAAAGCAAACCATCCACAGATTACACAGAAATCTGTGGAATCTGTGGTTACTGGTTTTAATCCCGAGGTCAAAAACTTTCGATGAAAATTAGCATTTTTGGCATTGGTTACGTCGGCTGTGTTTCCGCCGCCTGTTTCGCGCGCGCGGGACATGAAGTCGTCGGCGTCGACGTCAACCCTACCAAAGTCGAGATCATAAACAGTGGCGCCAGTCCGATTGTCGAACCGGGCATCGGCGACTTGATTCGCGACGTAGTTAAAGAAGGAAAACTGAGTGCGACGACTGATACCGCGCACGCGGTTAAGTCGACTGACATTTCGCTGGTGTGTGTCGGTACACCGAGCAAACCAAACGGCAGTCTCGACCTGGGCCATGTCGCGCGTGTGTGCGAGCAGATCGGCGCCGCGTTGGCCGACAAGACTTCACGGCACACGATCGTGATTCGCAGCACGATGTTGCCGGGAAGTATCGAGAGCGTGGCGCGTCCGGCGCTTGAATCAACGTCGGGGAAACAGGCTGGAAAAGATTTTGGGCTGGGCGTCAATCCCGAATTCTTGCGCGAAGGCACGTCGTTGAAAGACTTCTACGCGCCGCCGTTTACGTTGATCGGCACCGACGACGACGAGACCGCAACGGTCGTCAGTGGCCTTTATGCGGGGATCGACGCGCCGATCTTTACCACGTCGATGAAGACAGCGGAGATGGTGAAGTATGTCTGCAACTGTTTCCACGCGCTCAAAGTGAGTTTTGCGAATGAAATCGGAAACATCTGCAAGGCGCTCGAGCTTGATAGCCACGAAGTAATGAACGTCTTTTGCGCCGACACGAAGCTGAATCTGTCGTCTTACTACTTGAAGCCGGCTTTTGCTTTCGGTGGTTCGTGTTTGCCGAAAGATTTGCGCGCGGTGACTTACAAGGCCAAGGAACTGGATGTTGAAGTGCCGCTGCTGACCGCGATCAGCATCACGAACCGGCTGCAAATCGAGCGCGCGCTGGAGATGGTTTTGCGCACCGGGAAAAAGCGCATCGG
The DNA here is from genome assembly GCA_035279345.1 of Pyrinomonadaceae bacterium. Lineage (GTDB taxonomy): Bacteria > Acidobacteriota > Blastocatellia > Pyrinomonadales > Pyrinomonadaceae > PSRF01. Next base: position 3,588 of record DATEHX010000114.1, read on the forward strand.
GATTTTGGGTTTTAGTTTCAAAGCGGGAACGGACGATCTGCGCGAGTCGCCGATGGTGACGTTGATTGAAACGCTCATCGGTAAAGGTCACGAGCTCGTGATCTACGATCGCGACGTTTCGCTGGCGCGTCTCTTCGGTGCGAATCGCGAATACATCGAACGCGAGATTCCGCACATCGCGAAGTTGATGCGGGGTTCGATTGATGAAGTTCTGGATGCGTCGGAGACGATCGTGATCGGGAACAAGTCTGAAGAGTTTCTCCAGATCGAATCGCGCCTGCGTCCCGACCAGACGGTGATCGATCTCGTGCGCCTCTTCGACCGCCCCTCGAGCAACGGCTACCAGGGAATTTGCTGGTGAGGGCGCGCCGCCGCACCGCCATCAAGATACTGCTTGTTTGCGTCTTGCTTTGGCCATGTGTGGCGTGGGTTTGGGCAAGGCTTTTGATAATTCAGGCGCCACTCGCACACGCGGACGCGATCGTCGTCCTCGGTGGTTCGGCTAATTACAGGGAACGCGCTCGCGAGGCCGCGCGGCTCCTACAGGAAGGGCGCGCGCCAATAATTTTGCTGACCAACGACAACTTGCGTGGTCCATGGTCCAGCATCGAGCAGAAGAATCCGTTCTTTTACGAGCGCTCTTTCGATGAGATTGAAAACGCGGGCGTGCCGGCGGAGAAAATCGAAGTGTTGATGCAGCCGGTCAATCACACGCACGAAGAAGCAGAATTGGTGAGGCGTTACGCACTCGATCACGGTATTCGTTCCGTTCTGATCGTCACTTCTGCTTATCACTCGCGCCGGGCGCTTTGGACGTTTTCGCGTGTCTTTCGCGACACGGACATCATCGTCGGTTTGATTCCAGCGAGCCCCGGAGGCGAAACGCCGCGACCCGCGACATGGTGGCTGACGGCACGAGGCTGGAAATTGGTGCCGACTGAGTATGTGAAGATGATCTACTACGTGGTTAAATACAGATGAGGTCCTTAACGATGGACGCGAACGCCGCAGAGATAGCCCGGGGAGACCGCTTCGAGTTTGGCCAGAACTGGTCGCAGTTTCTGCCCATCATTGACGAAGAGCGCATTCAGCAAGCGGAAACCTCGCTCCGGGAGATGCTGGAAGTCGACTCGCTGACCGGGAAGACGTTTCTCGACATCGGCTCCGGCAGCGGTCTGTTTAGCCTCGCGGCGCGCCGGCTCGGAGCGCGGGTTCATTCATTCGACTTCGATCCGAAGTCAGTCTATTGCACCACCGAGCTGAGGAAGAACTACTTTCGCGACGACGAGTCGTGGAAGGTTCAGGAGGCTTCGGTGCTCGACGGCGAGTTCATGAAGTCGCTCGGGCAGTATGACGTCGTTTACTCGTGGGGCGTGTTGCATCACACCGGGAATCTCTGGACCGCGATGGAGCATGCGCAGCAACGCGTCGCGCCCGAAGGAAAACTCTTTATCGCGCTTTACAACGACACCGGCAGTCAAGCCGCGCGTTGGCTTTGGATCAAGAAAACCTACAACGGCTTGCCCGGTGTTTTGAAAGCGCCGTTCGCGGCTGTCGTGTGGCTGCCGAACGAACTGAAGCTACTCGCGAAAGCGGTGTTGACGCTCAATCCTAAGGTCTTCACGGATTCATGGACGCAATATCAGAAGAATCGCGGAATGACCAAGTGGCGCGACATCGTCGATTGGGTTGGTGGTTATCCTTACGAAGTCTCGACGCCCGACGAGGTCTTTGACTGGGCTCGCGAGCGCGGTTTTTCCTTGACGAAATTGAAGTGCGGCCGCGTTGGTTTGGGATGCAATGAGTTTGTGTTTGTGAAGTCACAAAAAGGCACATAAAAGTATTTGTACTTCTTTGTGGCTGAGTGAGAATTATGAGTAAGTCTGTTGTGAAGTTGTTGTTAGTAGTCGTCGTGTTGGCGATCGTCGGAACCATCGGGATCGTTTTCGCGTTGCGGCAGTTTCGAGGGACGTATACCGAGACGTTTGAAGCAGGCCGCCGCACGCTCAACGTCGGACCGAAAGACAGTTTCCAGGCCGCGCTCAACGCAGCGCAGTATGGCGATGTGATCGTGCTTCAGGCTGGAGTTCCTTACACCGGCAATTTCGAGTTGCCGTTGAAGCAGGGCAACGGCGAGATCGTGATTCAGAGTTCGCGCGCGAAGGAGTTGCCGGAGAATGTTCGGGTCACTCCGGCGCAGTCAGCACTGTTTGCGAAACTGCAAACGGACACTGTCGATCCGGTGTTGACGACCGCGGCCGGTGCGCATCACTATCGCTTCATCGGCATCGAGTTTTCGACCACTGACGCGAACGTGAAGATTTACGATCTGGTTCGCCTGGGTGGCGGGCGTAAGGAACAAAAGACCAGGGATTCAGTGCCGCACCACCTCGTGATCGATCGCTCCTACATTCACGGCTTCAACACGCAGGACGTGCAACGCGGCATCAGTCTCAACAGCGCCGAGACCACGATCAGCAATTCCTACATCTCCGAGATTCACGGCGTCGGCTACGACACGCAAGCTATCGCCGGTTGGAACGGTCCGGGACCGTTCAAGATCATCAACAACTACCTCGAAGGCGCGGGCGAGAACGTCCTCTTCGGCGGCGCCGATCCGGCGAACGCGGAGATGATTCCGTCCAACATCGAGATCCGCGGCAACTACGTTTTCAAACCGTTGACTTGGAAAGTAAAAGATCCCAGCTACGCCGGAAAGCATTGGACCGTCAAGAACCTGCTGGAGTTGAAGAACGCGAAGAACGTTGTGATCGACGGCAATATTTTTGAGAACAACTGGACCGACGGCCAGACGGGAATCCCGATCCTGTTCACCGTGCGTAATCAGGACGGCACGGCGCCGTATTCGATCATCGAGAACGTGACGTTCACGAACAACATCGTCAAGGGCGCGGAAGGCGCGATCAATCTGCTGGGCAGCGATAATGAGAAGCCGTCGCAGCGTTGCAGCGGTCTTATGATCGCCAACAATCTGTTCGTAGACATTCGTGGTCCATTCCTGACGATGAACGGCTACAACAAGGTGTCGATCATTCACAACACTCACTTTCAAACCAAGAACCTTATGACGCTGTACGGCACACCCGTCGAGCAATTCGTCTATCGCGACAATCTGACGATTCGCGGGCCGAAGGGCTACGGTGTGTTTGGCGATTCGCTCGGCGAAGGCCTGAACGCGATGCGGAAGTTTATTCCGGATGCGGTGTTTACAAACAACGTCCTCGCCGGCGCGGACAAGTCGCTTTATCCGAAAGGCAACCAGTTTCCGTCGCCCGACAGCGTGGGCTTTGTGAACTTTGAAAAAGGCGACTATCGCCTCGCGCCATCGAGCACTTACGCGAAGGCCGGGTCAGACGGTCAACCGGTCGGTTGCGACTGGACCAAGCTAAATTTCAGTGCGAAAGCTGCTGAATGACAGATTCTGAATGACCGCTTCAGTTAACGAAAAACGTCCTCTTCGCGCCGGTCTGCTGGTTGATTCACTCACTCAACCCCGCTGGGTTTCCAACATCATCAAAGACATCACGTCGTCTTCGATCGCCGAGATCTGTCTCATCGTAAAAAACGAAGCTATAGCGCTCGATCGGCCCAGCGGCCGGTTGCAAGCGTACTGGCGAAACAGAAGCTACTTACTTTACGCGTTGTACGAACGGCTCGACGCGCGGCGGCCGCTGAACTACACCGATGCGTTTGAAGACGTCGACGTGCAGGAGCTGCTCGGGGACACTCCAGTGATTAGCGTCACGCCGTTGATGAAAAAGTTTTCCGACTGGTTCCCGGAAGACGCTATCGAGACGATCCGCGGCTACGATCTCGACGTCGCGCTTTCGTTTGGCTTTCGTATCCTTCGCGGCGAAGCACTGCGTATCGCGAAGCACGGCGTCTGGTCCTATCATCACGGTGACAACCTCGTGAATCGCGGTGGGCCGCCGGGCTTTTGGGAAGTGATGGACGCGTCGCCGATCTCGGGCTCGGTTCTGCAAGTATTGTCGGAAGATTTGGACAACGGTGAAGTGCTCGATCGCACGTGGTTGCGCACCAGCGATCGGTTTTCAGTACGGCTCAGCAGGAACAATCTTTACTGGCGATCGTCCAGTTTTGTGATGAGGAAATTGGGCGAGTTGTACGAACAGGGAAGCGCCGCGCGCGAGCAGAAATCTTTTCGTCCTTACTACAACCGGCTCCACAAAATGCCGACCAACGCCGAGCTGCTGCCGAAGCTCGCCCGGCTCACCTGGACTTATGCCGCGAACAAACTGCGCTATGCGTTTTACTACGACCAGTGGACGCTCGCTTATCGCTTCCGTACAAGCCCGACCGATCCCAACAACAGCTTCTACCGTTTCAATCACCTGACGCCGCCGAAGGATAAGTTTTGGGCCGATCCGTTTCCGGTGAAGTTTGAGGACAAGTACTTCGTGTTCTTTGAGGAGTATCTCTACAAAACCGGTAAGGCACACATCTCGGTGATGGAATTAACCAGGAGTGGTGCAAGCGAGCCGGTGCCCGTTTTGAAGCGTGATTATCACCTGTCGTATCCGTTCATGTTGGAATGGCAGGGCCGCCATTTCATGATTCCTGAAACTGCCGGCAATAAAACCGTCGAGGTCTATTCGTGCGAGAAGTTTCCCGGAGAGTGGAAACTCGAGACTGTGTTGCTGGAAAGGCCGGGGCGCGACGCGACGTTGTTTGAACTGGACGGTCTCTGGTGGATGTTCGTCGCGATCTCCGACACTCTTGGGTCTGACGAACTGCACCTTTACTACAGCTCCGCTCCGTTCGGTCCGTGGAAGCCGCACAAGCAGAACCCCGTGAAATCAGACGTGAGAAATTCACGTCCGGCAGGCAGACTCTTTTACTGGAACGGCGACCTGTGCCGTCCCGCGCAGGACTCGTCGCAGCGCTACGGCTACGGCATGACGATCAACCGGATCGCGCGGCTAAACACGGGCGAGTATGTCGAGCAGGAAGTCGCCAAGGTACTGCCGCAATGGCGCCGCGATCTGCGTGGCACGCACACGCTGAACATGTGTGAAGACCTTACGATTATCGACTGTTTAGTCCACCGCCGCCGATAATCGTCTCTCTGTGCAACCTCTGAGTCTCTGTGTCCCGGTGGTTATTTTTTTCCAGGAAGTAGCAAACCACCGAGGCACAGAGATTCAGAGATTGCACAGAGAAGAGGCGCTTCGCAACACAGAATTGCAAACAAAATTTAATCTTGACAAAACAGATTTTAAGATGCCTAATAGTCTCCGGTTGGTTACAGACCTCGCTCTTTTCAGTCTTACGATTGCAACGATAAAGGCAAACCTGTTGCGAAGCAGGGACGCAAAGCTGTGAGTCTCCCAGGCCCGAGGGCCGCGAGATAGTCAAGCTGCCGAAGGCTAATCGGGATGTGCGCGATCCCCAGTTGGCGGATGCGCAGATCTTTGTTCTACGGTTCCTTTTTCGATGCATCCGTAGAACCCATTCCGAAAAACTTCCTTCTCTTTAACTTCAATCAGATCGCCTCTTATCGCAGGTTATTTCTGCCTTCATTCGTAAGGTGGAAATAGTGTTCGACCAGCCCCGTTAGCCCCGGAAACAAAACAGCTCGACTCACCCGACCAGCGGCTTCGTGTGTGCAGCCGCCGATTTTGAAGGGACTTTTAACAAGTGAGGGTCAAATGACCAGAGGCGGCAAGGCAGGACAATTTTCAAAATTTGCGATTTATAAGTGGATCATAGTTGCGGTTTTTTTAGCGGTCACGGGAGTTAGTGCAAACGGTGCAACGATCACGGTAGCTCCCAACGGAGATCTTCAGTCGGCGATCAATGCGGCCCAGTATGGCGACACGATCATCGTTCAAGCGGGATCTGTCTACAACGTCACTCTGAGGCTGCCACTGAAAGTCGGCACGGGCGAGATCGTGATTCAGAGTTCGCGCGCGAGTGAGTTGCCGGAAGATGTTCGCGTCACTCCCGCGCAGTCGGCGCTGTTTGCGAGGTTTCTGTCGTCGAGTCCCGCCGAACCGGTCGTTAAAACGAATCCCGGTGCACATCACTATCGCTTTGTTGGTATTGAGTTCGCGACCAGCACGGCGAGTGTGGTTGTTTACGATCTGGTTCGTTTTGGCGATGGCCGCTTCGCACAGACGACGCAGGAGTCAGTGCCGCATCATCTCGTCATCGACCGTTGTTACATTCACGGCTGGGGAACGCAGGACGTGCAACGTGGCGTCAGTCTGAACAGCGCTGACACGACGATCAGCAATTCCTATATCTCCGAGATTCACGGCGTTGGCTACGACACGCAAGCCGTTGCCGGTTGGAACGGTCCGGGACCTTTCAAGATCATCAACAACTACCTCGAAGGCGCAGGTGAGAACGTTCTGTTTGGCGGCGCCGATCCGGCAAACGTGGACATGATTCCGTCCAATATCGAGATCCGGCGCAACCACGTTTTCAAGCCTTTGTCGTGGAAGGTCGGGCATGCGACATACGCCGGAAAACACTGGACCATCAAAAACAACCTGGAGTTGAAAAACGCCAGGAACGTCGTGATCGACGGCAATGTGTTTGAGAACAACTGGACTGACGGCCAGACCGGAATTCCGATCCTGTTCACGGTGCGTAATCAGGAAGGCTCTGCGCCGTATTCGATCATCGAGAACGTGACGTTCACGAACAACATCGTGAAGGGCGCGGAAGGGGCGTTGAATCTGCTGGGCACCGACAATGAAAAGCCGTCGGCACGCAGCACCGGCTTGAAAGTTGCGAACAACCTCTTCGTCGACATTAAAGGACCATTCCTGATCATGAATGGCTACTACAATGTCACGCTCGATCACAACACCAGTTTTCAGAAGAACAATACTTACACGCTGTACGCGCAAAAATCGCTTGGCTTTGTCGCGACGAACAACCTGACGATTGAGAATCCGTACGGCATTTACGGTGAGGGTGGTTTTCTCGGAACGCCGGCACTGACCAACTGGACGCCTTCATACGTTTTCAAGAAGAACGTGATGGTGGCTGCAGCGGCGAATCAGAATCCGTCCGGCAACTTCTATCCGATTCAGGTTTCGGATGTGGGCTTTGTTGATTTCGCAGGTGGCAACTATGAGCTTTCGGCTTCCAGTCAGTATCGCAATGCGGGTACCGACGGGAAGGACATCGGTGTGGATTTTGCGCAACTAAACGCAGCGCTGAACGGCACTGTTACTCCGAACCCGACGCCAACTCCGACACCGACACCGACGCCAACACCGACGCCGACGCCGACACCGACACCGACGCCGACGCCGACACCGACTCCAACACCGACGCCGACACCGACACCGACACCGACACCGACACCGACACCGACACCAACGCCGACGCCGACGCCGACACCGACGCCGACGCCGACACCAAAGCCGAGTCCAACACCGACACCGACGCCGACGCCGACGCCGACTCCAACACCAAAGCCGAGTCCGACGCCGACACCTACGCCAACGCCAAGTCCGTCGCCGGTTCCGCCACAGGTCACACTGAGTATTCCCGGTACAACTTTCATTGCCGGTTCGAACATTACTCTTACCGCCACCGCGACGGATGTTGACGGCTTCGTTACGAAAGTCGAGTTCTTCCGTGGAACCACATCGCTCGGCACAGATTTGGCGGCTCCGTATAGCGCCGTCTGGCCCGGCGTGACAAAAGGAAATTACAGTCTCTTCGCACGCGCCACGGACAACAAAGGCAATACAGCAAACTCGGCAACAATCTCGATCACTGTTACCAATTCACCGAATAGCGTGAACAGAGCCAAGGGAAAAGCAGACGCGCTGCTTCAGCAAACGAGCTCGCCGCAGTACGGAGGAGCGGCCGACGCGATCTATCACGAGAACATTTCCCTGGCTAGCAGTCTCGCGGCGCTGACCACCGATATCGAACAGGCCTACACGGAGTTCAAAGCCGAAAGCAGTTCGTTCGGTGGCAACTCCAACACGATCGACACGCAGATCAAGGCGGCGGCTCTGTTCAGCAAAGCCACGAATGGATTGGCGAAGCGAGCGGCTGACAGCCCGAACATCACAAACAACCTGATGCGCATCGTTTCGCACCTGGCGATCGCGGAAGATCTCATGCGCTTTGGAAGCATCAAGCCTGACACCGCCACACAAGCCGGCGAAACGAAAACGCGAATGGATCTCGTGATCGGAGAAGCCAGGGCCGGTTATGGTCCAGCTTCGCTTTTCACAATGTCGCCGGGCAGTCTCGGCGCGGTCATCGGCACTGGCAATCAGCAACCGATGGCGATGGAAACAATGTTCGCTTCGCTCGAGAGCGATGGAACTCTGCCTTATGAAGTTGGTGGTTTGAGCGTGACGGTCGGCGGCGTTGCCGTGCCCGTGCTTTACGTTTCGCCGTGGACCATCAAGTTCTACATGCCGGCTGAAGTCAAGACGGTGATGACTGAAGTGATCGTATCGTCGCAGGATGGCTACATCTGCCAGGGAATGGTCAGCGTTGAAAAGAACGTGTCGCGGATCATGACCACTGGCGACGACGAGAACGGCACTGCGCTAATCGCGAACGGTCAGACCTTCACGACGACCACTAATCTGAAGGTCGACACACCGGAGAATCTTGGCTCTGACAAACGAACGCGGCTCACGTTGTTTGCAACGGGAATAACCGGGAGCGTGAGCAATTCCGACATTACCAACGACATCAAACTCGGCCCCGGCATGGTGAGACCGAATTACGCGGAATCGGTAACGGTCGAGGCGCGCACCGGCAATGACCGCATCTATACCTTGCCGGTTGAATTTGCCGGCGCGCAGGGTGTGTTGCCGGGCATGGACCAGATCAACGTCAGATTGATTCCCGAGTTGAAAAACGCGGGGTTGGTCCAACTGACAGTGGTCATCGGCGGCCGCCGCAGCAACACGCCGACCGTTATCATCAAGTAAAGGCGAAAACTGAGCCACAAAGAAGCACAAGAGGCCTTTTGTGCCTTTTTGTGGCTTATTCCTTGACCATCTGGAACACCGTCACCGTTCCGTAGTACGAGAGCGATGGGAAGTGCCGCAGCAGATAGGCGTCCACTTGGGCGCTCAGGTTCATCGCTTGTCCGCGCCAGCGCGGTACGAGTGACGCGAGACTCGAGAAGATGAGTTGAAAAGTCTTTGCCTGATATCGACAAGGCGACGCAAACTTTTTCATCTCCTCGCAGGTCAGCGGACGCTCGAACGGCGAAACCTCGGCTCGTTGCGGAAATAATTTTCTGATCTTCGCAACAAGTTTTGAATTACGCGTCGGTTCTTCGAATATCGCCCGCCCACCCCTCTTCAACACGCGCCAAACTTCTCGCGACGCCAAATCGAGTTCGAGATGGTGAAGAATCGCCATCCCGAAGATGACGTCTACCGACTCATCTTCAAGTGGCAAACCATGCGCGGAGCCGATCAATAACTCGACGCCTTGACAGTCGTTCATTTCGAGACGCTTGTGGGCGACGTCGAGCAGTTCGGCTGATATGTCGAGCGCGACGATCTTTGCGCCGCGATTGGCGAGTACGACTGTATTCAGACCATCGCCGCAGCCGTATTCAAGGATCGTTTTGCCGTGCACGTCGCCGAGAAGATGAAAGGCATATTCCAGCGGAAAAATTGTTTCTTCAGCCGGAGCGCGATAACGTTCGATTGTGTCTTTTCCGACTAGTAGATGAGAGGCTTTCTGGGTCGCCTCGCGAGCACTGCGGTGAATCTCCGCCTGCTCTCGACGGGATAGGGAAATCATTGTGGGAGTACCTCATGCTCATGGTGTGGGAGTCCCGTGGCCTGGGGTGAACGGGCGAATTACACCACACAGAGGAGGTAAAGTCGAGATTTTCGCCCGGGATCTGGAAGTGAGGAGCTTTTGGTTGTTTCTTCTGGTTGATCGGTGGGCCCTACGTCTGTTGTCATCGGGCTACGATCTGATATAAGCTTTCTTCCCAATTTGGAAACCGGGTGAAGATTTTCAGGGTCGCCCACATTCTCCCGAGGGAAATTGCCCTTTTCTTGTGAGAATGAGCAGCAAGGAACCTGTATGAGTGTCCCGGCTATAAGGCACTATTGGCGTGCCTTCGCCATTGCTTTTGCCATCCTTTTCACTTACGCCGCGGTGTTGGCGAAGCTCTCCCGCGACTGGTGGACAGACGAAAACTACTCCCACGGTCTCCTGGTTCCCTTCATAATCGGTTACATCCTTTGGATACAGCGGGATAAGCTTGCGGCGGAGCCGGCTCGTCCTTCGGTGCTCCTGGGCGGGCTGGCCGTCGCGTTTTCGCTGTTTGCCCTTTGGACTGGCGTTGCGGGCGCAGAGCTTTACACGCAGCGGATGTCGCTGGTGTTGTTGATCGCGGGAACGGTCGTTTATTTCCTCGGCCTCGGCTTCCTGCGGCTTCTTCTCGTGCCGCTCGGACTGCTGATACTCGCGATTCCGATTCCCGCCATCATCTTCAACAAGATCGCTTTTCCCCTACAGCTTTTCGCGTCGCGTTGTGCCGTTTGGTCCATGAGCATGCTCGGCATTCCCGTGCTCCGGCAAGGCAACGTAATCGAGCTGAAACC